>JBAVVQ010000436.1:0-10964 GCA_049697375.1 Rhodomicrobium sp. | reverse complement strand
CCCCAAAGCCGATCCCGGGCAAGCGACCATACGCCGGCAAGCGCGACCAGCAAGACAACTTTCTCCAGCATGGTATCCATGGCGCGAAAAGCCATCAGCACATTCGTCACGGGATTGGCCATCCCGGTCGCGGACGCGTTCGCTGCCGCTTCGGGCGCGAGTGTGGGCGCCGGGTCGGGCAGATACAGGACTGCGGTTGCAAGCATCGCTGCGCCAATTATGGAAAAAAGCGCCGCCCCCGCTCGCAAGATGACTCCGGGCTGTTCCGCCGCTGCTGATTGTTCCTTGGCGCGAAGGCGGGAGGATGCCCTGAGCAGCAGCGCCCCGGTCAATCCGCTGCCAATCGCCCCTTCCATCAACGCCACGTCGATAGTGTCGAGACGAACCCAGACGAGGGTCAGCAACAGGCCATAGGCGACAAAACCGACCGCCGCGGCAAAGGAATCGCGTGCGACGGTGACCCAGTACGCCACGGCGAGCACTAATGCGGCCAAACTGCAATCGAGAATGATGTCAGTCATCGTCATCCTGGTCACCATCTCTCGCGGCTCTGGCGATAAGCTGCGAAACCGCCGCCCCCGTAAACAGCACAAGCAGCCAAACACTTGCCAATTTAAGCGCTGGCAAGAGGCCGCCGGCGCGCGCCATCAATCCCAGCACAACCAAACCGAGACCGAGATTATCGGCCTTTGTCAGCGCATGAAGACGGGTCAGGGTATCGGGGAAACGTAAAAGTCCGACCGAGCCCGCCATGAAGAAGAAGGCCCCAGCCGAAACGGTAATCACCGTAAAAATGTCGGCGACGCTCATCATTCGGAGGCCTCCGGATCACCGGAAGCCTCGCGAGCCCCTTTGACCACAAAAGCCGCCGAGGCAAACGCCGCAAGCAGCGCCAGCACCAGGGCGACATCTATTACCGCAGGTCTATCCGTAACGTCAGACCGCAAGAGGAGCGCCGCGATACCGCCTGTACCAAGCAACTGCGCGGCCATCATTCGGTCGGCCCTCGTCGGTCCGCGGACAATCCGAACCATGCCAAGCGCCACCATCACGAACACGAAGCCGGAAGAGAATCGAAGGAATTCATTCATCGTTGGAACTGATCCCCAAGGCGCGAACCAAACGCATCTCCTCTTCCGCCATTTGGGCCGCCACCGGTTGGCCAACATCCAGACAATGAATGGTGATCTTGCCGCCGGCGTCCTGCCAAGCCGGCAAAGATCCCGGAAGCAGGCTCATGAGCGTGAGGAAAACGTTCCTCGCCGGCCCAGGCGGCAGCCCCGTGGTATAGGTCACAAGACCGGGCCGCAAGGGCATCCGGGGATCGAGGGCGCGCCACGCAACGTCGCCGCCAGCGATAATCGACTGCCGGAAAAACCTTAACGCGAGTGCGGAGAGTGCTGTAACCGACGGTCGCAAGCTGCCGGGCGGCACGAGCCCCAAACTTACCCAGGTCGCGGCGGAGACAGCCACGACGGCGGCGGGAAAGTCGGGCAGATGAAAGCCGGAGAGCGCGAACCAAAAAGCGATAAACCACGCCGATCGCGTGATCGCGATCCGCCAAGCCCGGCCCGCTGTTTCTCGTTCGACTTTTCGCTCCACGCACAATCTCCGATGGCCAATACTACTGGTTGGTTGACTTGGTGGATGGGAGGTCTATTGGAGTGCCGAAGCTTGCTAATGCGCCATGACCATATAGAATAACACGCAAGTCTTGCCTATCGTTTTTTCCCTGGAACGTCGAACTAGCCCCTGACCCGCAGCTGGGATCGATCGGGGAATCGAGGGTGGCGAATGTTGTCGTTGCGTCTGTTATGCGTAAGAGCTCGGGACACTTTTGTTCGACGGCCTGAAACCCGATTGAGCGACAGTCCAACGTCCTGGGCGAAATTTCAGCTTTGCTGGATGGTTATCGCTTTCGCGGGTCTCGGGACGGGATGCAGCCGCGAAACCGAACCTGTTCTTCCAGACATCCGGCCCGTTCGCGCTGTCACCGTTGAAAAGCGGGACCTCGGTGAAACGGTCACCCTGACAGGGCAGGTGCGGCCACGCGACGAAGCCTCGCTCGGGTTTCGGATCGGCGGACGCATGATCGAGCGCCCCGTCAATCTGGGCGACCGGGTGCAGGCCGGGCAAATAATTGCAAAGCTAGAGCCGCTGGATGAGCTGAACGCCTTGCGCTCTGCGCAAGCCGCTCTCAACAGCGCGAATGGCATCGTCACTCGCACCCGCAACGACTTCGAACGCCAGCAGACGCTTCTGGGACAAGGCCACACCACGCGCGCGCGCTTCGATCAGGCTCAGCAGGAACTGCAAACCGCCGAATCCAAGGTCAAGGACGCGCAAGCTCAGCTTCAGATCGCTCAGGACCGGGTGAGCTTCACGGAACTGAAGGCCGACGCTCCTAGCGTGATTACCGCGGTTACCGCTGAGCCAGGCGAGGTGGTTCAAGCCGGACGCACGATTGTGCAAGTCGCGCGCGATGGCGGACGCGATGCCGTGTTCGATGTGCCGGCCAGCATCTTGCGGACCGCTCCGAGCGACACCGAAGTCACCGTGAGCCTTGCTGACGATTCCAGAGTGCAGACGACCGGAAGCGTCCGCGAAGTGGCCCCTCAAGCAGATCCTGTCACGCGAAACTTCCAGATCAGGGTAAGCCTCGAGAACCCGCCTGCGGCCATGAGGCTAGGCTCGACAGTCACGGGAAACACGAGGCTGCCGGCGGCGCCTGTGATCGCAGTCCCTGCGAGCGCGCTCACGAAATACGATAACAAGCCTGCGGTATGGGTGGTCGATAAGGCTGCCAACACCGTTGCGATTCGAACTGTGGAGGTCAAGCGCTACGAGCCCTCGTCGGTGGTCATTTCCGACGGGCTCGACAATGGAGACATTGTGGTGACTGCGGGCGTTCAGGCGCTGTATCCGGGCCGCAAGGTCAGGCTGCTTGGAACCTCCTCCTGATGCAGTTCAATCTCTCGCAATGGTCGCTCACGCATCGGTCTTTCACGATTTACTGCATGATCGCGCTCGTGCTTGCGGGCACGCTGTCCTACCTCCGCTTGGGCCGGAACGAGGATCCGGCCTTTACCTTCCGCACCATGGTCGTCTTTGCGGGCTGGCCGGGCGCGAACCTGAATGAGACGCTGAAGCAAGTCACCGAGCGCCTTGAGCGGACGCTTCAGGAAACGCCAAGCCTCGATCACGTCGAGAGTTATACGAAAGCGGGGCGCACCACGATTTTCGTCACGCTGAAGGGCGAGACGCCCCCCTCGAAAGTCCCGGACATCTGGTACCACGTCCGCAAAAGCGTGGCCGATATGCGCCACACCCTGCCTTCCGGCGTTGTCGGCCCGGGCTTCAACGATGAGTTCGGCGATACCTACGGAATTATCTACGGCTTCACCGCGGACGGGTTCAGTCATCGTGAGCTTCGCGATTACGTCGAGGATATTCGCTCGAAACTGCTGCAAGTGTCCGACGTATCGAAGATTGAGCTCCTCGGCGAGCAGGATGAGAAAATCTTCGTCGAGTTTTCGACTGAGAAGCTTGCGGGACTGGGCGTCGACCGGGCCGCGCTGGCCGCCGCGCTCGAAGCGCAGAACATCGTCGTTCCGGCCGGGACCATTCAGACGGGAGACGAGGCTTTCGCGCTTCGAACAACAGGCGCGTTCGACTCAGAGAAAGACCTCGAGAATGTGACCTTCGTCGTGAACGGCCGCCTGATCCGGCTTCGGGATATCGCAACCGTTCGCCGTGGCCTCGCCGATCCGCCGCAGCCGATGTTCCGTGTCAACGGGGAGCCTGCGATTGGCCTTGCTATCGCGATGCGGGAAGGCGGCAACATACTGGTGCTCGGCCGGAACATCGAAAAGGCCATGAAGGAGATCAAGGCCGATCTGCCGCTCGGCGTCGAAGCCTCCCTCGTCGCCGATCAGCCTCAAACCGTGAGGCAGGCCATCGGCGATTTCATGACTTCGCTCTGGCAGGCCATCGCAATCGTCATGGCGGTGAGCTTCCTCTCGCTTGGCGTTCGAGCGGGCACGGTCGTCGCGCTTTCGATTCCCCTGACCCTCGCCGTGGTCTTCCCGATCATGGCCATGCTCGGGATCGACCTCCAGCGTATCTCGCTTGGCGCCTTGATCCTTGCCCTGGGTCTGCTCGTCGACGACGCCATGACAACGGTTGACGTCATGTCATCCCGGCTCGCGCAGGGGGATAAGAAGGAGGACGCTGCGAGCTTCGCCTACAAGACGCTGGCCTTTCCGATGCTGACCGGATCTTTCGTCACTGCGGCGGGGTTCGTTCCCATCGGTTTTGCGAGAAGCTCGGCGGGCGAATACACCTTTTCGATCTTTGCGGTCGTCACCATCGCACTGATCGTTTCCTGGTTCGTGGCCGTGCTCTACACGCCTCTTCTTGGCGTCTGGCTCCTCAAAGCGCCGGAGACAAAGGAAGCGGACAAGCCGGGCAGGATCATGCAGGCTTTCCGCAGCCTGCTTGTCGGAGCGATGCGAGCGCGCTGGCTGACGATCGGCGTAACGCTGGCGTGCTTTGTGGCTGCGCTTCTCGCCTCGCCCTTTGTCGCGCGCCAGTTTTTTCCTCCCTCGGACCGGCCCGAACTTTTGGTCGATGTGAGACTTCCGCAGAATGCCTCGATCTATGCCAGCGAAGATGTGGCCGTCAAGTTCGATGAACTTTTGAAGGGCGATGCCGACGTCGAGAGCTGGAGCACTTATGTAGGCCGGGGAGCGATCCGCTTCTACCTGCCTCTCAACGTCCAACTCGCGAACGACTTCTTCTCCCAGGCGGTCATCGTCGCGAAGGATTTGGGAGCGCGGGACCGGCTTCAAAAGAAACTCGAAACCACCCTGCCCGAGAAGTTTCCGGGCGCAATATCGCGTGTGACGCCCCTCGAACTCGGCCCTCCCGTGGGGTGGCCGGTTCAGTACCGTGTCAGCGGGCCGGATGTGAACGAAGTCAGAAACATCGCGCTGCGTCTCGCTCCAGTCATCGCGGCGAACCCTGCGGTCAAGGACGTCAATTTCGATTGGATCGAGCCTGCGAGGAAGGTGCGGATCCATATCGATCAAAACGAAGCGCGTTTACTCGGTCTGAGTTCGCAGTCCATCGCGGCGGTGTTGAATAGCGTGGTGAAAGGCGTCCCTGTGACGCAGTTGCGCGACGACATTTACCTCGTCGATGTCATCAGCAGGGCGACTGATGAGCAGCGCGTTTCGCTGTCCGCTTTGCGCACATTAAAAATTCCTCTGCCCAATGGCGGTGTCGTTCCGCTTAGCCAGATTGCGAGGTTCGAAGCCGAACAAGAGTATCCCGTGGTGTGGCGGCGCGACAGGGTTCCCACGTTGACGGTGCAAGCTGACATGCGTCCGGGCGAACTTCCTGAAGCCGCTGTCGGCACGCTCTCTCCTGCTATTAAAGAGATAAACGCAAGCCTACCCAAAGGCTATCAGATCGCCGTGGGGGGAACAATTGAGGAAAGCGCGAAATCGCAAGCCTCGGTTATGGCAGTGGTCCCGCTCATGCTGTTCCTGATGATCACGTTCCTGATGATTCAATTACAGAGCTTCAGCCTCCTGGCCTTGGTCTTAAGCGTGGTGCCTATGGGCCTGATCGGCATCATCGTCGCGCTGCTGCTCGTCGGGAAGCCGCTCGGCTTCGTCGCCATCCTCGGGACGCTTGCCTTGCTCGGCTTGATCGCGCGGAACGCCGTTATCCTCATCGAGCAAATTCAGAGCGAGCGCGCTCAAGGGCTCAACGCCTGGGATGCGGCGATCGAGGCGAGCCAGTCCCGTTTCCGCCCCATCATGTTGACGGCGATCTCGACGGTTCTCGGCTTGATCCCGATTGCGCCCACCGTATTCTGGGGGCCGATGGCTTTCGCGATGATGGGCGGGCTTCTTGTTGCGACGGCTCTTACGCTTCTCTTTTTGCCGGCGCTCTACGTTGCGTGGTTCCGGCTAGAGGAACCTGCCGGGGTCTTGCACGTTGAAGCTCTGGACCATAAGCCGCTTGGCGCTGCGCGATGAGAACGCGCCCAGCGGTCCTTATACTCTGGCGCCCCCCATCTAGCATTTGCGTTCCCGATCTCTAAATTAACGGACTAAGCACCTGTTTTTTCTGTCCTGAAGCCAGGGTGTTGAGCATTCTCATATGCCGATGAAATCAGACGAGGGGACCTCGAATATGCGCTCAAACGGGCTCGCGCAGATCGTTGAAACCAGCGAAAATGAAATCCTGAACGAGTGGCTGGGAAAACTAAAGGAGGCCGGGGCGATGAGCGCCGGGCGCATGTCCGCGCAGGATCTCACGGCCCAGTGCCAGCAGTTCTTGAAGGCATTTAAAACCGCGCTCTCCTCGGGGGTTGACGTAAAAAGTGATGCCTATGGCGAAATCCGCGCAATGCTCGAACAGATCTCCCGCTCACGGGCCCTCCAGGGCTATTCGCCAAGCGAAACCGCAACATTCATCTTTTCGCTGAAAGAGCCGCTATTCAACAAGCTGAATGCTGTTTACGGGCGGGACGCGTCGCAGATCAGCCAAGGCGTTTTGGAAGCGACCATGATCATCGACAAGCTCGGTTTGCTCACCTTCGAGACCTTCGTCAAAGCGCGCGAGGAGGTGATCAACCGGCAAAGCCGTGAGATTGCAGAGCTTTCAACGCCCGTGGTGAAGCTATGGGATGGTATTCTCGCCCTTCCGCTCATCGGCACCCTCGACAGCGCCCGCACCCAGGTCGTCATGGAGACGCTCCTGGAAACAACTGTGCAGCAGGGCGCGCAGATTGCAATTATCGACATAACGGGCGTGCCTACCGTCGATACGCTTGTCGCGCAGCATTTGTTGAAGACGGTGGCGGCCATGCGTCTCATGGGCGCGGACTGCATCATCTCCGGGATCCGGCCGCAGATCGCCCAGACCATGGTGTATCTCGGCGTCGAGTTGAATGTGGATTCGAAGGCGACTCTCGCCGACGCTTTCAAACTCGCGCTCATAAAGACAGGCCGCGGCGTTTCCATACAGAAAGGCCGCGCGGCCGACGCTTCACCCTTTTCGGCTTAGAGGGGACGCAGAATGGAGCGCATACCAATTCTGAAGATGGGCGAAACGCTCCTCGTCACCATTCAGGTCGACATGCACGACAAGATCGCGGCCGCCCTCGAAGAAGACCTGACGGCGAGGATTGCCCAGACGGGCGCCAAAGGCGTGCTCATCGATATTTCTTCGCTGGAAATCGTCGACAGCTTCATCGGACGCATGCTCGACAATATCGCCGCCGTGTCGCGGATTCTCGACGCCGAAACGGTCGTCTGCGGGATGAGACCCGCCGTGGCCATCACGCTTGTCGAACTCGGCCTTTCGCTTTCCGGTGTGAAGACGGCACTCAATGTTGAGCGGGGCATGGAACTGATCCGAAGCCGCCTCAAAAGCGACGGAGAAGCCTATGCAGGTCTTGAAGAGTGAGACGCTGTCCCTTCTCGCCGATGAACAGGTGGTTGCGGTTCGTCAGGGCGTCCGCACCTTGGCGATCGCCGCGGGCTTGTCACTCGTCGAACAAACCAAGATCATCACCGCTGCCAGCGAACTTGCCCGCAATACCATCATTCATGGAAAGGGCGGCCATGTCGTCATGGAACTCCTGCAAAACGGCACTAGAAAGGGCGTGCGGCTAACGTTTGAAGACGCAGGCCCCGGAATTCGCGACGTTGATCAGGCCCTGACGGATGGGTTCACAACAAATAAGGGCATGGGACTGGGCTTGGGCGGAGCAAAGCGCCTCTGTAATGAGTTTACCATTGAATCGACTGTCGGTCAGGGGACGCGCGTTTCGATAGCCCGCTGGAAATAGGATGCAACTGAAACTGCCCGTTGAGGACGCGAGCCATGTCGCCGAAGCAAGGCGTGAGTGCATCCGTATCGCTGAACGGGCCGGTTTCAGCGAAGCGGACGCGGGGCGGGTCGCCCTCGTCGCGACCGAACTTGCGACAAACCTCCTCAAGCACGCATCGAACGGGATTCTGATCGCGGGCTTGATCGAGGCCGGCCCCGGCTACGCCGTGCAAATCCTCTCGCTCGATAAGGGCGACGGGATTCCGGACTTGGCGGCAGCCAGTCGCGACGGCTTCTCCACCGCAGGCAGTCCAGGCAACGGGCTCGGAGCGCTGCGACGGTTGAGCGATATCTTCGAGGTTTCGACGGCGCCCGGAGATGGGACCGCCATGCTTGCTGTGCTTTACGCAAGCCGCAGCCAAGGACACAGGCGGCGCTTGAACTGGGGCGCCGTTTCGATCGCTAAACATGGCGAAGAGGTCTGCGGCGACGCATGGGCTGAGGTCTCCGAAGGCAGCCGAACCACAGTGCTTGTCGCGGATGGATTGGGACACGGGTACGCGGCGCACGAAGCGGCGCAGGAAGCCGTCCGCATTTTCCGGGAGCAAGCGGGAGCGCCGGTTGCGGCGATTGTCGCGGCCATAAACGCCGGCCTCAAGAAAACGCGCGGAGCAGCAACCTCCATCGCCCGGCTCGACCATGAACGAGGCGTTGTGACCTATGCCGGCATCGGCAACATCGCGGGAGCGATTTTTGCCGAAGATTCGGTTCGCAGGATGGTATCCCTCAACGGGACGGCCGGGCTGGCTGTGCGGCATATTCAGGCGTTCGACTATCCGCTTCCCAAAGGGTCTCGCGTCGCGCTCGCGTCCGA
This sequence comes from Rhodomicrobium sp., assembly GCA_049697375.1. Taxonomy (GTDB): domain Bacteria; phylum Pseudomonadota; class Alphaproteobacteria; order Rhizobiales; family Rhodomicrobiaceae; genus Rhodomicrobium. The sequence goes on along the minus strand of JBAVVQ010000436.1, from coordinate 2,242 downwards.
CGGGATCGCTTCGGGCTGGTCCATTCTCAAATATCCGGGTCTTCTGCGTGCAAGCCCCGCGTTGGCAGCTGGCGTTATTTTTCGCGACTTCGAACGCGGACGCGATGACGCCACAGTATTCGTGGCCGCGGGAGAGGGCGCATGATCCGCCTCATTATCACGCTTGCGGTGGAGATTGAGGCGGACCTTGTCAGCGCGCGCCAGCGCACAAGGCGCGTCGCCGAATTGCTGGGCTTCGATACGCAGGATCAGACGCGGGTCGCGACAGCGGTTTCGGAGATCGCTCGCAACGCTTTCGCTTATGGTCACGGCGGCAAGGTCGAGATCGGCGTCGAAGAAAACGGATCAGGGTCTTTTTTCCTTATCCGGATAACCGATAAAGGCCCAGGTATTACAGATCTGAACGCCATACTTGACGGGCGCTATATGCATCTGCCCGGATCCGGGCGTGGTCTTATCGGGGCGAAGCGCCTCGTGGATCGATTTGACGTAAGCTCGGTCTTACAACAGGGAACGACGGTGGAATTGCGCAAGCGCCTGCCTTCGGCGTCTTCCCCCGTCGCTGCCGCCACTCTCAGCGATATCGCCGTAATTCTCGCGCGGGAGAAGACGGATGATCCGCTGACGGCGTTGCGCGACCAAAATCGCGAGCTGCTCTTAAGCCTCGAGCAGTTCAGCCGCGAGCTTGACGAAACCAACCGGGGCGTCGTTGCTCTTTATGCCGAACTCGACCAGCGCGCCGAACAGTTGAAACAGGTCAGCGACCGCAAGAGTCGCTTTCTCTCCAATATCAGCCACGAACTTCGCACGCCGCTCAACTCGGTTCTGGCCTTGGCGCGGCTCCTTGCCGATCAAGTTGACGGCGCGCTGACTCCCGAGCAGATGAAACAGGTTGGCCTGATCCGCAAATCGGCTGAAAATCTGCTTGAGATCGTCAACGACCTTCTCGACCTTGCGAAAGTCGAGGCCGGCCGGATGGAGGTGACACCATCGACATTTTCGATCGAAGAAGTCTTTGCTGGGCTGCGCGGCACCCTCAGGCCTCTGCAAACGCATAGCGCGGTCACGCTTTCCTTTATCGTCCAGGAGAAATTCCCCGACATTTACGCAGATGAGGCCAAGCTTACCCAGATTTTGCGCAACCTTGTTTCCAACGCTTTGAAATATACCGAGAAGGGCAACATCAACGTTCACGCCCTCCGGGACGGGGAGGGAAGACTCCTGACAATCAAAGTGCAAGATACAGGCATCGGTATCGCTCCCGAGCATCAGGAGATCATTTTCGAAGAGTTCGCACAGATTCAAAATCGCCTGCAAATGAGGCAAAAAGGAACCGGGCTTGGCCTGCCGCTCTCCCGGCAACTCGCCCGCATGTTGGGCGGCGACATCACCGTGCAAAGCGAACTTGGCCGGGGGACCACCTTCGCTCTGACGTTGCCGCTAAACTACGAGCATGTTCCGGCGGACACGCCCGTCGAGCCATCCGCCCAGAGGCGGGTTCTCGTCGTCGACGATGACGACACGTTTCGTTACGTGCTGCGCCAATGGATCGGAGGCGCGGGAATTTACGCCATTACAGAGGCGTCGAACGGCGAAGAAGCCCTGCAACTCATCGCCGCGGAGCCTCCCGATGTGATGGTGCTCGACCTCACAATGCCTGTCGTCGACGGCTTCGCCGTGCTCGAAAACCTTGCGTCACAAGCTGGCTCTCTGCTCCCGACCATTGTGGTGACTTCCGCTTCGCTCGAAAACACGAGTATCTTTTCCTATGAAGGCCTCCACCATATAATCTCGAAGAGCAATCTGACCCGAGATGTCATCTTGGATGCTCTCGAAAGCGCCAGCGTTTAGGGTGCAGCCAGCCATGCATAGAACCGGCATCCTGCTTAACGTCGATGACGCGGAAGCGCTTCGCTATGCGAAAACGCGCATCCTGCGGCAAGCCGGATTTGAAGTGCGGGAAGCCGCGACAGGAAGCGCGGCCTTGGATCTCGTAGGCGAAATCAATCCGGCTCTTGTATTGCTCGACGTAAAGTTGCCCGATATCTCCGGGATCGAGGTGTGCCGCCGGATCAAGGTCTCGCACCCTTGGGTCTCGGTTCTGCAGATGTCGGCGACATTCGTGACCGGCGAGTTCAAGGCTGCAGCCCTCGATCAAGGCGCGGACTCCTACCTCGTCGAGCCCGTCGAACCTATCGTGCTTGTCGCCGCAGTGCGCTCATTGCTGCGCCTGAGGCAGAGC
>JBAVVQ010000435.1:0-3101 GCA_049697375.1 Rhodomicrobium sp. | reverse complement strand
CTCTCATGTCAGAAACGCCATTGCACGCTTCGACCAAGTGACCGGTGTTTCAGATGAAGATCGGGCACTCGCCTTTGCCAATATCAAGAAGGCCGCCGAGCATATAGCATCGATATGACTGAGATGGAATGTACCCACCCCATACAGGCCGAACGGCGGAGGACCGCAGAGCATCTGCACGCAAGGCGGCAGCCACTCGTAAAAGAAAACAACGCAAGGACGAGGAGCAAGGTTGAGTGGCGGCTTTCTTTATAGCCGCCTCGGCGTGAGGATCCCGCTGACGACGCCGCTCACAAACCGGATTGTAAAGCAGGTGAAATCTTATGCGCATTGAGCCCGTCTTCGTGGCTGATCTCGATGGTGCCATTGTCGACAGCGTGTATGAGCAGCTACGACGGACTTCGGAGGGGAGTCTGGCGCTATCCGCCTTACAGACTTCATGACAAGGCGCGAGAAGACGCTAGTTGTCGTGCGCTTAATTTCGAGACTCTGCGACAATTGTGGCGTCGTCGATCCGATGTTCAACTATAGTCCCGGGAAGTTCAAGCCATGATTTGCGAGGCCGGAGCCGGACTATCCATTATCGCCGCCGTTGGACTTGATTTCGAGGCCGCGGCGGCCCGCGGCCCTGGCGTCGATGTAGCCATCGGCCTCAACCGGAAAATCTATATTAAAACGCTTCGCGAGAAGGCCGCAAACGGCAGCCTTGGGATTATCAGCTTCGGCATCGCCGGAGGTCTCTCGCCGGGCCTTAAGCCGGGCGATACCGTCATTGCAACAAGCGTCATGACTTCAAGGGGAACGTACGATACCTGCCCGGTCTGGTTCGCGGCTCTTTCAGCCGCCTTGCCGAAAGCCCGGCCGCTGCCGGTGTATGGGTCGGAAAGACCGCTGCTCACTGTTTCGGATAAGCGGGCGTTTTGGCTTGAGACCGGGGCTGCGATTGTCGACATGGAGTCTCGCGATGCGGCCTTGGTTGCCGCCGAGCATGGTCTCCCGCTAGCGGTCCTTAGAGTTGTCCTCGATTCAGCGCACCGGAGCATTCCCCCAAGCGCGCTTGCAGGCGTGAACGAGCAAGGCAAGACAAGAACACGGGATGTGATCAAGGCCCTTGCGAAGCGGCCGCAAGATCTTCAAGCGCTCATTCGTCTTGGGATCGATGCTCAGAGGGCAATTTATAGCCTTCTCTGTTGCAGGGCCGCGCTTGGTCCTGGCTTTTCTTTCGCAAGAGGGGAAGACAGGGCTGCCGCAAGGAGTACAATACAACAAGTCAGACATATCACCGAGCAATCTCCCAATCTTACTGTGCTATAATTGATTGAGGGACTATCGACCCGCAAAGAGTGCCGCCGCGTTTTGGACGGCCATCAAGCCGCGGGTAGACACGCACGTCCCTGCCCTGAAGCAAAAATGAAAGTAATTAGCACAATGCATCCGTACGGCCCGCGCAAAATCGGCGCACTGTACGAAAAGGGCGGCTTGTGACAGCTGGCGGTCAGGCGATGGCGCTGGCGCTCGTTTCATGCCGCCAATCGCGAAGCCATTCCCGGATGCGTCCAGCGACGCCGGTTCTCGGTTGCTTGGCCCAGGCCAGGAGGACGGGCCCCTCGTCAGAGAACAGGAAGACCCCGTCCATGCCCTTGGCGCGGCGTAGCGTCGAGAGCGCCTGCGCCGGGGTCTGCGCGATCGGCGCCGCGACATTGAACGACGTATTCACTGCAACCTCAACGCCGGTTCGCCGACCGAGCGCCTTAAGATAGGCGTGCACAACGGGATCGGTGTCCTCGCGAACGATCTGGAGCCGGGCAGTGCCGTCGACATGGATCACGGCCGGGACTCGACGCCAGGCGTGCGGTTTGGCGCGCGCCGTGATGACCATATAGTTGTAGGCATTGTAATTGTCGTCCGATGCGCCTTCGCTCAGCCAGAACAGATCCTGCGCGGCTTTCAGCGTCGCCATGGGCGCGAGCGGCCGGATGGGTTCGCGGTGCTTCACCCGCTCGTTGATGAGCTCGCGCGTCATTGGATTGCAGGCATTGGCGAGGATGGAGCGATGGCCAAGCGCACGCGGTCCGGTCTCCGCCGGTCCCTGCACGATCCCGATGATGCCGTCCCTGGCGGTGATGAACGCCATTAAGTCGGCGATGGCGTCGATGCCATGCCGCTGCGCCGCATTGCCCGCGATCATCCATTCCACATCGGCTGCGCCCTTAAGGGCGGCTTGGATTTCGCCAAGCGACGGGGAGCGGCCGCAATAGAATGCGTGCTGAAGCGGCGACCCTGAACCAACGCCGGCGCTTGCGGCAAAGGCGTAGGGCGCACCAAGCGTCACCCCGGCGTCATTGGGCACAGGCGGCACCCACAGATGCAGCCGCGCCGCTCGTCCCAGCACCCGCTCGTAATAGGCTTCGTCAAAAGTCTCCAAAAGACGCATATTGGCGACCGCGTTGAGGGCTGTTCCTCCGGTCAGCACAAGCCGGTCGCTCCCTGTGCTTCGGATGCAGCCATCGACGATATGGGTGAGGGCATCCTCGAATACCATCTGGGTCGCAGCCGCCTTGTCGACACGCTCTTGCGTCTGGGGATGGTGCTGAACGTCCTCGACGCGCAGAACGGCATCGGGGTGCCACATCTGCTCGGGGGCCAAGGGCGGCCCCAAGATACTGACAAGCTCGGGCGTGTATGGGTTGCGCAGCATGTCGTCACGGTGCCAATTGGCGAGCGACCGGTTGAGATAAACGTTGCCGTCCGGGTCAAGATGGAAGATCTTGCGCAGCCCGGAATAATAGCGATTTGTGGAACGATCCAGGTCGCCATAGGCTGCCGCGCCCATATAGCGGCCTTCGCTGCTGAGAACTGTCCAGCCGCCCTGTGTCGAGCTGACGATGCTGTAAAATGTCCCCAGAGAATCGAATAAACTCCGGTTGTTGCGGCTTTGCCAAATCGTTCCGTTGACGCCAACATAGATGGAGATGGAGGCGCAATCGCCCGCCCCATCAGCGACAACGATCATCGCCGGTTGCGGATCGTGGGCGAAGGGCGAGACCAAATAGGAGAAGACGGCGTGATTGTCGTGGTGCGGCATGCCGATGACCGGCACG
>JBAVVQ010000434.1:0-5238 GCA_049697375.1 Rhodomicrobium sp. | reverse complement strand
GGCGGCGCGTTCCCTCTACAGCCCACCAGCACGAAGCGGTCAGCCCGCATCGCTGGCAGTTCGCCGCGAATACGGTCCAGGGTTTCGGCGAAGGACGCCTCGGCGAGCACGACAACCGAATCGGAATCCCGCAACAGGGTCGCCAGTCCACCCTCCTGTAGAAGAGTGCTCATGGGGACGATGACGATGCCGGTCTTGGCCGCGGCCCAGTAGGCGGTCATCAATTCCAGACAGTTGGGCAGAACGGTGGCGATTTTGTCGCCCTTGGTGAGGCCGTTCGCCAAGAGCGCGTTGGCGAGGCGATTGACGATAGCGTTCAGTTCCCGGTAGGTCAGCCGCTGGCCGCCCACCAGTAGCGCCAGATGATCAGGCCGGTAGCGGGCATGCCGCGGCAGCAATCCGCCAATGTTCATGAATAACCCCTCCAACCTGTGGTCGATAATTGAGTAAGCCGACGACGGCTTCGAGAGTAGGAAATACAATGTGTCGATGAAGGCCGGCGAGCGTGTCCTCTCACCCAGAGTTCGCGCAGTTGCCCGCGACTGCCTCATCCTTGCGGATGGCATCAGCTGTCGCGAGCAGAACGAGCCACCTCGCTAACATCCTCGCGATGGCGCTTTGATTACTCTGCCGCCTGGTGCTGAACAATCAACGATGAGATGAGCGCCCTTAGCGCCGCTGGCTTGACCGGCTTCTGCAAGAACGCATATCCGCCCGCGATTACGTCGGCCCGCACCTCGTTGGAGCCATCGGCGGTGACAATGACGCCCGGGATATCAGCCTTGCAGGCGGCCGCTATCGCGCGGATGGCATCGCAGCCGTTCTCCCGATCCAGATGGTAATCCGAGATGACGATGTCCGGCGTAACGCGCGCCGCCTTCAGCTGTTCGATGGCTTCGGCGCTGTCCATTGCAGCGATCACCGCGCACTGCCAACTGGACAGCAATGCCTTCATTCCGTCGATAATGCTGCGGTCGTTATCGACGCAAAGCACGATCGCCCCTCGCAGATCGCCGTAGGATACCGGCCGTGCCGGGAAATGCCGCGTCGACTCCATTTCAGACCAGCGGGCCAGAGGAACAAACACCGAGAAGGACGACCCCTTTCCGAGTTCCGACTTGAGGAAGAGACGATGATCGAGAACGCGGCACATGCGTTCGACAATGGAAAGACCGAGGCCAAGGCCCGGCGCGTGGCTGTGGTGATCGAGGCGCTGGAACTCCTTGAAAATCACGTCGCGCTGATCATCAGGAATTCCCGGTCCGCTGTCGTGAACCTCTAGGATCAGATTGCGCCCCCGCCTGCGGCAACCAAGCACGACGCGGCCTTTGTCACAGTTGTATTTGAGCGCATTCGAGACGAGATTCTGAAGAATCCGGCGCAGAAGCTTGCGGTCGGACCGGATCAGGGCGGACGATGGCACAATGGCAAAAGAAATCCCGCGCGCTTTTGCGATGGGCTCGAAGTCGATCCTGATCTGCTCCAGCACGTCCTTCACCGGAAAGACGCCGAACTCCGGCTTCATCGCGCCGCTGTCGAGCCGCGAAATGTCAAGAAGAGCGTTCAGGATTTGTTCGACGCCATCGAGCGAGGCATCGATATTCCTGGCGAGCCGGCCAAGCTCGGCGGGAGGCGACCGTTCCAACAGGCTCGAGGCGTAAAGGCGGGCGGCGTTTAAAGGTTGAAGAACGTCATGGCTGGCCGCCGCTAGGAATCGCGTTTTGCTTATGTTGGCCTCGTCGGCTTTCGTCTTGGCGATGGCGAGTTCCAGCGTCCGGGCCTCCACGCGCCGTTCAAGGTTCTCGTTGGCACGTGCAAGAGCCTCGGCGGCGGTCTGGCGCTCGGTGATATCGGTGTAGGTCACAACGACGCCGCCCTGGGGCATGGCGTTGACCCGCACTTCGATCACGCGGCCATCCATGGTGCACTCGTGAAAGCCCTCCATCGTAAGCTGGTATTTGACGATCCGGTCGGTGACAAACTCTTCGACGATGGCGTTGTCCTTGTGCACTCGCCGCGCCTTGAAGCGGATGATCTCGTCGAGCGGTGTGCCTACGCGCGCGTAGTGGGGTGGCAGCATCAGGATTTCGCGGTACTGGCGATTCCAGCAGATGAGCTGCATCTTCTTGTCGAAGACAGCAATGCCTTGGCCAACGTGGTCAAGGGCGCACTGCAACAGATCGCGATTGTACTGAACCGCCTCCGAAGCCTCGTCGAGCAGCCTCAAGGCCGACTCGCGGCCCACATTGAGACGTCTCAGCATGAGAGACGTGACAAGGCGGGAGGACGGCGCGCCAATGGCGCTGGCCAGCAGGTTTTCTGTGAACTTGACGGCGTGCGGGTCCGCTTGCCCAGGCGAGGACGGGTCTATGCCCCGGCTCGTCATGTAGTCTCCAAAGGCCCGGCTGGTTCTCTCCTCGCCGAGATAGCGCGCGACGGTCGACATGAGTTCATCGAAGGGAACGCCAGTGCGCCAGGGTTTGAAGGCCGGCGACAGATACGGGTTGGCATCCTCGATGAAGAGATTGGTTTGAAGCCGCTCGATCGGTTCAAGAGGACGAAGCAAGGATACGGAAACAAATGCAATGACGTTGATCGTAAGGCTCCACACCACGCCATGCGTGAGGGGATCGAATTTCAGGTAGAAAAGCATCTCCGGGCGCAGAAAAGCAATGCCGAACGGGCCATCATTGAGAAACGCTGCCCCCGCAGCGGTATCGCCGATCAGTCTCGGAAGAAGCAGCGTGTACGCCCAGAGGGCGACACCGGCGAGAATGCCCGCCGCCGCGCCCCGCGCCGTGGCTTTGCGCCAGAAAAGACCGATGAAAAGGGCCGGGGCAAACTGGGCGACGGCTGCGAAGGAGAGAAGCCCGATCTCCGCGAGCGAAGCATTTCCGATCCTATCGTAGCAGGCATAGGCGGCCAGGATGATAAAGAGCATCACGGCGCGGCGGATGTTCAAGAGAAAGCCGGACATGTCGGGCCGCCCCGCCACCGCCATTATTGGCCGCTTCAGGATGAGCGGCATCAGAAGGTCGTTCGTGAGCATGATGGAGAGCGCGACCGTCTCGACCACCACCATCGCAGTTGCTGCGGACAGTCCGCCAAGAAAGGCAATGAATGTGAAGACCGGGCTTTTTGCATAGAGCGGAAGCGCAATAAGGTACATGTCGTGCGAGTATGTATTCCCAAGCATTAGGCTACCCGCCATCGCCACGGGCACGACAAATATATTGATTAGGATTAGATAGAGCGGGAAAAGCCACGAGGCTTTGCGAAGTTCTTCGTCGGAAACATTCTCGACGAAGGTCACGTGAAACTGTCGCGGGAGCAGAATAATACAGACGAAACTGAGGAAGGAGACGGTCAAAAGGGCGCCGCCGTGGATTCCGGTATTGAAGACATTGGCGATGTCCGGCTGTGTCATGGCCGTATCGATCAGATTGCCCAGACCTTCATTCATGCCGTACACGACGTATATGCCGACCAGAAGAAAGGCGAAAATCTTAACGACCGACTCGACGGCGACCGCAAGCATGAGCCCGCGCTGATGTTCGGTTGCATCGTTATGCCGGGCGCCAAAGAGAATCGTAAACGTCGCAAGCACGATCGCTATGATCAGATCCATATTGCCGATCGGCAGCGTGAGGGCGTTGGCATCCGGCGCCGGATCCCTCAGGAGAACAGCAATTGCTTGCGAGATGGCTTTCAGCTGGAGGGCGATATAAGGCAACACGCCGACCACCGCCACGATGGTTACGATCGCCGCCACGGCGGGGTTTTTGCCGTACCGCGCCGCAATGAAGTCGGCAATCGAGGTGATATTCTGACCTTTCGTCAGCACTCTTATGCGCCGGAGCAAGGGCAGAGCGAGCGTAAAGGCGATGAGAGGCCCCACATAGACCGCGATGAAATCGAACCCCTTTGCGGCGGCGGACCCTACGCTTCCGAGGAACGTCCACGATGTGCAGTAGACTCCCAGAGCAAGCGCATAGACGTACGGACGTTCAGAAGGCGCAAGGCGGTTCCTGCCGGCGCGATCGCCAAGATACGCAACGCCAAAAAGCAGCCCGATATACAGGAAGGAAAGGATAATTATGACCCAGCCGTCATTCATCTCTTTCCCTTGCCTTAACTTTCGACGGAAGCGTCATTCAATGACGGCCCATTTTTCCGCACGTCTATCCCATGATCTAAAATGCTAAACCACGATCTAAACCACGATTAAGCAACGTGCGTCCCTTGCGTGCAAGCGCAATTCTGTTCGCCGAATATAATATTATACTCTTCTTGCAATTGAATTGCGCGCTCAGAAGATTAGGTATTCCATCGGCCCAACCGTTTCAAGTCGTTAGACGCATGGCCTTCTTTCCGCTCGTGCTCTACCCAAATAAGTAGATAGCAGACGGCGCGGGAGGGGATCTGATGACTTACGATTACGTAATTGTCGGCGCCGGCTCTGCTGGTTGCGTCCTCGCGAACCGCCTTTCGGCCGATCCCTCCGTCAAAGTCGCGCTGCTCGAGGCCGGACCGGCGATAAGAACTTCCTTATTCATATGCCCATCGGTTATGCCGCGCTCGCGGTCACCGGAGAGACAGCCTGGAGGTCACGCTTTGACCGGCAACTTTACAGAACACTCCGCCAATGAGCGGACATTCCTCGCCTGGATACGCACTGCCATTTCGGTAATCGGCTTCGGCTTCGTTCTGGAGAAATTCAACCTTTTCATCCTGGCGCTTGCGGCGGAGTCCCCCACACAGGTGAGCAAGGCGATCCGAACCGACCGGCTCAGCGGCCCAATCGGGTACGAGGGGCTCGCTTTCATGGCGACCGGCGTGGCCCTGATCGCCTTGGGTTATTTCCGGTTTGTCCGCAACGAAAAGCTGATTGTGAGCGACGAGCCTCGGCAGGCAGGAGGCATACAGGCCGAGGTCGCCGTCTCCCTCATCCTTGTGGCGCTCGTTGCTGTCTACTTCGTTTCGATTCTGGTTGGATAATCGACGGCGCTAAAAAGCCCCGGAAGCGCGAGCGCATCCGAGGCTTCTTTTCAGGTCACCAGCCGCAGCCGCCGCCATAGCCGTATGCGGGGTAGCCAGTACCCCAGCCATAACCCCAGCCCGGGTATCCTAATCCGACTCCGACGCCTAAGAGGCCTGCGCCAACGGGCCAGCCCCAGCCGCCACCACGCCAGCCCACGCCACGCCAGCCCAAGCCGCGTCCGCCCCAGCCGCCGCCAT
>JBAVVQ010000433.1:0-2393 GCA_049697375.1 Rhodomicrobium sp. | reverse complement strand
TCTGGAAATTCTTGCGCAGCAATTTCTAGCGCGCGGTGAACATTTAGAGCGTGTCCGCTTTTGATGGACACAAAAGCGCGCTCTAGCTCTTTGTTTTATCGTGCGTCTTATTGGAAAACCGCTTCACACTTTTTCGGACGCACTCTAGCCCTCATGGTGAGCTTGTCGAACCATGAGCTTGCATCGCGTCATGCTTTTCCGGGCGCGCCGCTATTGAGGCGGACGCAGGAGAGGTTCATAATAATATTTCCGGCGAGCGAGATTTCAGCTAACTGCTTGAGGAACGCTCCATGGACAACCTAAGCTTAACTGCCCTTGATTCCGGCAAATCTACTGTCAGCGCTCAGGAAGTCAAAGAATTTCGTGAACGCTTACATGGAAAGTTGATTGGCTCCAGTGACGCATCTTATGACGAGGCGCGAAAAATCTGGAACGGCATGATCGACCGCAAGCCGGGTCTGATCGTTAGATGCGCCGGGGCCGATGATGCTGTCGCGGCAGTGCGTTTCGCGCGCGATCACGGGCTGCTTCTGTCTGTGCGGGGCGGCGGGCACAGCATCGCGGGGAACGCCCTGTGCGATGGCGGCCTCGTCGTCGATTTTTCGCAGATGAAGGCTGTGCGCGTGGACGAGGCGGCTCAAAGGGCGCGGGTCGAGCCGGGAGCGACGCTGGCCGATGTCGACAGGGAAACGCAGGCGTATGGATTGGCCCTGCCAACGGGCATCAACTCGACCACCGGTATCGCCGGTCTGACGCTCGGCGGAGGATTCGGCTGGATCACGCGGAAGTTCGGCCTGACGATAGACAATCTTTTGTCGGCCGATGTCGTAACAGCCGACGGGGAGCTGAAACGTGCGAGCCTTACGGAAAATGCGGATCTGTTTTGGGCGCTCCGTGGCGGCGGCGGCAACTTCGGAGCCGTCACCGCTTTTGAATTTCAACTTCACAAGCTCGGTCCTCAGGTCCTGTCGGGCCTCGTCGTCCATCCGTTCGAAAACGCGGTGAGCGTTCTCAAGGACTATCGTCAAGCCCTCGAAACGGCGCCTGACGAACTGACCTGCTGGGCGGTCCTGCGGCAGGCTCCACCTCTGCCATTCTTGCCCGCGGAATGGCATGGCAAGAACGTGTTGATCCTTGCCATGTGCCATAGCGGTGGTATGGAGGCGGCGCAGAAGGAGGTTTCGGGGCTTAGGGCGATTGGAAAACCCATCGTCGATGTGGTCGCTCCCCATGCCTTTGTTGACTGGCAGCAGGCATTCGACCCATTGCTGGCTCCAGGAGCGCGAAATTATTGGAAGACCCACGATTTTACCACGCTGTCCGATCCCGCAATCGAAGTTCTGACTGAAGCGGTTCGTAAGCTGCCCGGGCCTGAATGCGAAGTCTTCCTTGGTCACGTTGGCGGTGTCGCAGGCCGCGTCGCCGCCGACGCGACGGCTTTTCCGCAGCGCAGTTCGCATTTCGTCATGAATGTGCACGCGCGCTGGCGCGAGCCCGAAGAGGACAAATTATGCATCGAATGGGCCCGCAACCTCTTCGAGGCTACTAAGCCCCACTCGGCGGGAACGGCTTACATCAACTTCATGCCTGGGGATGAAACGGACCGGGTTGAATCGGCCTATGGCCCAAACTACGGGCGGCTTGCCGAAGTGAAGCGGCGCTACGATCCTCAGAATCTGTTCCGCGTGAATCAGAACGTCAGGCCGATGGCCGGAGCGCGCGCCTAAATTAAAATTAAATCGTGCGCCCGCCGTCCACTTCGAGCACGACGCCTGTCACGAACTCGGCCTCGTCCGACGCCAAATAGAGGCAGGCGTTCGCGATGTCGCGCGGCTCGGATAGCCGCCCGAGGGGAACGGTCGCAATGAACTTGGCGCGGTTCTGCGGCGTGTCCGGCAGCCCCATGAACTGCTCCAGGAGGCCGGTCGCGCCCATTACCGGCGCCACGCAATTGACGCGGATTTTCTGCGGGGCGAGTTCGACGGCCATCGAACGGGACATCAGGTTCACCGCTCCCTTCGAGCCGTTATACCAGGTCAAGCCGGGCCTTGGACGGATCCCTGCTGTCGAGCCGATGTTGATGATGACGCCGCCGCCCTGTTTCGCCAGCAGCGGCACGAGAGCGTGCGCCATGTGATAGATAGACTTGACATTGATCGCGTACACGCGGTCGAACTCGTCCTCGCCCACTTCGAGCATGGGCCGGTTCTTGTGGCTCCATCCTGCGTTGTTGACCACGATGTCGATGCGGCCGAAGGCATCCATGGTTTTGCGCACGGCGTTTTCGATATCGGCCCGTTTTGTGACGTCGGCGGTGATGGCGACCGCGGCGGGGCCGATCTCGCGCGCAACCGTAGCAGCGCCTTCGCCGTTGATGTCGAGCACGGCCACTT
>JBAVVQ010000432.1:0-7118 GCA_049697375.1 Rhodomicrobium sp. | reverse complement strand
GCCCTGACCGGCTCGCCGAACTGGAGAACGAGCGCACGATGCGTCTGATTGACGATGAAGGCGGAAAACCCGACGGCCGCGGCGACCGCGACAATCGCCAAAAGAAGGAATCCGATGATGCCCGTTCTCATCGCTGGCCTCCGGACTGCCCTGGCCGTTGCAGATCACCAAGGGGGAGATAGGGGACAACGCCGCTGGCGCTGGTTTTTTCGTCAATGATCAACTTGTCCATTCCACCCAGCACGCGCTCAAGCGTCTCGATATAAATCCGCCGGCGCGTTACATCCGGCGCCTTCTGATATTCTTCGTAAACCTTCAGGAAGCGATCGGTCCGGCCCTTAGCCTCCGCAACCGATTGCTCGCGGTAGCCTTGCGCCGCTTGCAAAACACGCTGCGCATCCCCGCGCGCTTCCGGAATGACGCGATTTGCATAAGCCTCCGCCTCGTTGCGCGCGCGCTCCTGGTCGGCGCGGGCGGCCTGAACATCACGAAATGCGGCGATCACTTCCGCGGGCGGGTCTACTTTCTGCAGGACAACCTGCGTGATGTTGATCCCGGCTTTGTAGCTGTCGAGAGTACGCTGAAGGAGACCTTTTACCGCCTCTTCGATTTCCTGCCGGCTTTTTGTCAGGATCGGCTGAATTTCGTTCTGGCCGATAACCTCGCGCATCGCGGCTTCGGCAACGGCCTTCACGTTTGAATTTGCGTCGAGGCTTTCGCCCTGGTTTCGGACGTTGAAAAGGAAGGCAGGCGCATCCTTCACGTTCCAGAACACGCTGAAATTCACATCGACGATATTTTCATCCCCGGTCAGCATAAGGCTTTCCTCTGACCGGTTCGGCGCCCGAGTCTGCCCGAAGGCGCCGCTTCCACCCGAGCTGAAGCCGATTTCAATCCGGTTCTGCCGCGTATAGGGGATGACAGTCACTTCCTCGACGGGGTAGGGCCAGCGGAAATTGAGGCCGTTGTACAGCTCGCGGTCAAACTTACCGAAGCGCTGGACGACGCCGCGCTCATCCGGGTTGATGCGGACCGTGAAGCCGAAATAGCCGACGGCGGCCGCAACGACGAGGAATATCAGAATCGAGCCGAAAACCCCGATACCGCCCGGCATGGCCTGGCGAAGCTTGTCCTGGCTGCGCCGGAGGATTTCCTCCAGGTCGGGCTGTTGCCCGCCGCCCGAAGGCCCTTGACCCCATGGGCCGCCGGGACCGCCTTTCCAGCCGCCGCCGCCGCTATTCTGATTCCACGGCATTTTGATATTCCTTCGTAATCGGCAGGATAGCCGCATTCAAGCCGGCCGTCCGGCTATTCATCAGGCTTGTGAATGGATGTCAATGACGGTCACTATTTGACAAATCTTTGTCTGTCGCGAGTTATCAGCATTCATAGTAAAGAATTATGAAAGCCCCGCTTCCCGATGTGTCCCGGCATATGGAACGAGGAGAAGGCGCCGTCAAGCTCCCTTTCCGCGCTCCAAGATTACATCGGTGACAGGGAACTCGTCGCGATCGCTTGCCGGATACTCTTTTCGACGGATCTCGATCCAGTCGTTGGAAAGTGGCGGTTCCCATTGCACATCGCCTTCAGGGCGCCCGTGCACGCGCGTCAGATAAATCCGGTTCGCGTATGGGAGAGCCGCTTTGAACAGCTCGGCTCCCCCGATGACGAAGGCCTCTTTTACCCCTCGCGCTTTCGCCAGCTCGTTAGCAATGGTCAGCGCCTCTTCCAGCGAAGCTGCGCTAAAGGCGTGAGGGTTCAAGGCTAAGTTTGGGTTGCTGCGGCTCACGACAATCGAGTCCCGTCCATTGAGCGGCTTGCCGATCGCCTCGAAGGTTTTGCGGCCCATGATGAGCGGATGGCCCATGGTGAGCTTCCGGAAGCGGCGTAGATCGCTGCCGAGCCGCCAGGGCAACTGGTTCTTGTGTCCAATGACGCCATTTTCGGCAATCGCGACGATGAGGGAGAGCGTGAACTCGGTGTTTTTGGTCAAACGGCGACAGGCGCCTTGATCGCCGGATGCGGATGGTAGCCGGTCAGCGCGAAGTCCGCGTAGGTGAAGTCGAAAATCGAGCGAATGGCGGGGTTCAGGGCCATCGCGGGAAGCGGTCGCGGCTCACGCCGCAGCTGCTCATCCGCCTGCTCGATGTGGTTGAGGTAGAGATGCACGTCTCCGAAAGTGTAAATGAACTCGCCCGGATGAAGGTTCGTCACCTGCGCCATCATCATGGTGAGAAGCGCATAGGAGGCGATATTGAACGGTACGCCCAGGAACACATCGGCCGAGCGCTGATAGAGCTGGCAGGACAGCCGCCCCTCCGCCACGTAGAACTGGAAAAGGCAATGGCACGGCGCGAGCGCCATGCGTGGCAGATCGGCCGGATTCCAGGCAGCTACAATATGGCGGCGCGAGTTCGGGTCCGTCTTGAGCGCCTTCTCAACCTCGGTAATCTGGTCGATGCTGCTGCCGTCGCGAGCGGGCCAGGATCGCCATTGCGCGCCATAGACGGGGCCGAGATCGCCGCGCTCATCCGCCCATTCATTCCAGATGGAAACGCCGTTCGCCTTGAGATAGGCGACGTTCGTATCGCCAGAGAGAAACCAGAGAAGCTCGTGAATGATGGATTTCACATGCAGCTTCTTGGTCGTCAGAAGCGGAAAGCCTTGGCTGAGGTCGAACCGCATCTGATGGCCAAAGAGGCTGAGCGTACCGGTGCCGGTGCGATCGCCGCGCTTAACGCCACGTTCGCGCACCGTGCGCAAAAGGTCGAGATAAGCCTGCATACCAGAAGCAATAACGTGATTCTTTTGTTCTCACGTTTTGCCCTCCTTTATTTCCACTCCTCTATTTCCACTCCTCGATATCGAGGTAAGGCTGTTCTTCAACGGGCTGAATTGTGACCCCTGCCGGAACTGGCTCCTCCTTTTGTTCCTCCGCTGCGCGCTTCGCGGCCCTCTGCACTTCAGCATCGAGGTCGATCTGCGAGCACAGCCCGAGCGCAACCGGGTCTTGCGGCTGCAGATTGGCCGAATTCCAATGCGTGCGCTCGCGGATGGACTCGATCGTCGATTTCGTCGTGCCAACAAGCCGCATGATCTGCGTGTCGCGCAGTTCGGGGTGATGGCGCAAGAGCCAGAGAATGGCGTTGGGCCGGTCGTGGCGGCGCGAAACCGGGGTGTATTTCGGCGCCCGCTTCGCTTTGATTTCGGGGATGAACACTTTCGAGCGCGACAGCTTCAGCCTGTAGGCGGAGTCCTTCTGCGCGCGGGCGATTTCCTCGCGAGAAAGCTGCCCCGAGGTGATCGGGTCCAAGCCGCGGATGCCGTGGGCCACGTCGCCATCGGCGATGCCTTTCACTTCGAGCACATGCAGGCCGCAAAAATCCGCAATTTGCTCGAATGTCAGCGAGGTATTCTCGACGAGCCAGACGGCGGTCGCCTTTGGCATCAGGGGTTTGTCGCTCATAAATTTCCTCCGGTCCTGGAAGCGATCCCTCTCAGCTTCCTGGGCGTCTTTGTCGATTGTGTGGGGGAACCTCAATCGAGGGTTATGGTGAATATAATGGGAGGTTTGGTTTTGTGCAAACGGTCGTTCACAGGTGAATTTACGGCCATCCGCCAGCCGTGTCCGCCCTTTAAGTTGACTCGCCAAATTTCCTCGCTTCCGTCTTCATGGGAGATTGGCTGCGGCGGTAAGGGCCACGCAGGCGTTTAAAGACCGGAGGCTTCGATGAAAATCAGCGCGCGCAATGTGCTTAAAGGCAAGATCACCAAAGTCGTCAAGGGCGCGACAACGTCCCACATTTTTATCGAGGTGAACGGCGCGACCGTCACATCGTCCATCACGAATGAGGCGGTGGATGACCTGAAGCTGAAGGAGGGGATGTCGGCTTATGCCATCATCAAGTCCTCCGATGTTATGGTGGGCACGGACTAAGGCAGGAGTAGCTGGGCATGCGCCGCAGTCACTGCGGCCTGCCTTCGCATTGCGGGGTGACCTCTTGCGCTTCGGGGAATATTGACGGCTCAACGCCGCCATCTGGCGTCCTCGCTAAAATGAAGGCTCCTTGTTCCATTTGCCGAGGGCAGTTCAAATCGCGGGAAGAAGGGAGAAAGTGAAACAGCGGGTTCTGGCGGTTATGGCCGTTGTCGCGATCTTGGGGGGCGGCTTCGCGCTACGCGTATCTCTGGCGCAGCCCATGCATGAGATGCCTGCTGAGGGAGGCGATATGACCCATCACCATGGCCACCACACGGACGGCTCATCCGACGGGGCCTTCCATCGCCGGTTCGACCACCCCGAAAAGTGGGCCAAGGAGTTCGATAAACCGGAACGCGACGCCTGGCAGAAGCCGGAAGAGGTGGTTGAAGCTCTGCGCCTTGACCGCGCGGCAAGCGTAGCGGATGTTGGCGCTGGAACTGGTTATTTCAGCGTGAAGATCGCGAAGCGCATTCCGGAAGGTAAAGTTTTCGCCGCCGATGTCGAACCGGACATGGTTCGCTATCTCGGCGAGCGCGCCGGACGCGAGCACGTTTCGAACCTTGTGCCCGTGCAGGCGGGGGGCGATGCCGTGAACCTTCCCGAGCCCGTCGACCTCGTTCTCGTCGTGGACACCTATCATCACATCGGGCACAGGATCGCGTATTTCTCGAAGCTGAAATCGTCGCTGCGTCCGGGCGCCCGGCTGGCGATCATCGACTTCAAGGCGGATTCCCCCGCCGGGCCTCCCGTCGAGCATCGTATCCCGCCCGAGAAGGTCACAGAAGAGTTGACCGCTGCAGGATATACGTTCGCGGAAAGCCATGACTTCCTGCCGAGGCAGTATTTCCTCGTCTTTAAAGCGGGCGCTTGAGAACGCTTGCTAAACTTAGCCGACCTCCAACACAATCTTGCCCATATGGGCGTTTGACTCCATGTGACGGTGGGCGTCGGCGGCCTGTTCGAGCGGGAAGGTTTTGTCGATCACGATCTTGACCGCCCCGGTTTCCAGGAGCGGCCAGACCTTTTGCTGAAGCTCCTTCGCGATCCGGGCCTTGAATTCGAGTTTTCGTGGCCTCAGCGTTGATCCGGTGAGCATCAGGCGCTTCAACATCAGCGGCATGAGATCCAGCTGGACACGGGCGCCTGTCAGGAAGGCAATCTGCACAATGCGGCCATCTTCGGCCGCGCAGGCGATATTGTCCTGAACGTAGGCGCCGCCCACCATGTCGAGGATGACATCCACGCCGCGCCTTGAGGTCAGATCCTTGATTTCCTTGGCAAAAGATTGCGTCTTGTAGTTGATGGCGCGCTCTGCGCCAAGGTCCTCGCAATAGGCGCATTTCTCATCGCTGCCCGCGGTTGCGAACACGCGCGCGCCGAAATGCGCGGCCATCTGGATCGCGGTCGAGCCTATGCCGCTCGATCCGCCGTGAACGAGAAAGCTTTCGCCCGCCTTCAACGCCCCGCGCTCGAAGACGTTATGCCACACGGTCATGAAAGTTTCAGGGATGCAGGCCGCTTCCGTCATGCTGAGGCCCTTGGGCGCTCTCATGCAGGACCCTTCATGCGCCAGCGCGAATTCGGCGTAGCCGCCTCCGGCGGTTAGCGCCGTCACTGTGTCGCCGACGCTCCATTGCGACACGCCTTCGCCGAGAGCGGCGATTTCCCCGGCGACCTCAAGCCCAGGAATGTTCGAGACGCCGGGCGGCGGCGGGTAGAGACCCATGCGCTGGAGCACGTCGGGCCGGTTGACGCCGGCGGCGGCAACCCTGATCAAAACCTCTCCCGCCAGCGGCTCCGGCCTTGCGAGATCCTGACATGTGAGCACTTCCGGACCGCCCGGCTCGCGGATGACGATCGTTTTCATGGCGTTTCCTCCAGCCTGTCGTGCGAAGCCCGATCATTAAGACCTTTACCTGAAATTAGGAGGTTCTTGCTAACATTCGTAAACGTAAGCTGGGTTGTCCCGGAACACCTCCAAGACTTTTTTAGCCGCATCCTTGATGCGGCTTTTTTTTTGTTAGCTTTTTTTTAGCTGCGTCCTTGATGCGGCTTTTTTTTTGGCTAATGTGGCGCCCACGCGTCTCCTGTCTTCACTTTTTGAAAGGCAGTTACGGTTACATGTGTGTGTCCGGCGATTTGCGCCGGTCGTTGTGCGTATGGCGGATCCTATGAAGAGCTCTTGCGTTTCCGAGACATTCCAGAATGCTGCTCTTTTGTCGTTTGGCGACCGTTTCACGGCGTCGCCGCAATTTATGAGGCTTTTTCGGGAAGGCATGGATCTCGTCGAGGAAACCGCCGAGTATCTTGATGGCACCGGGAGAGCGGAATCGAAACAGCTGATGCCGCCTGCAAGCCTTGCCTACACGTCGGAAAGCATCAGGCTGACCACCCGCCTCACACAGCTCGCCTCATGGCTGCTCGTCCGGCGCGCTATAGCCTCGGGTGAAATCACCGCCGCTCAAGCTCACACGCACAGACACAAGGTTACGCTTTCACCCCAGACCGTTGCCCGCCCGGAAGGCTTTGAGACTCTACCGGAGACTTTCAGGAGATTGATCGCCGAGAGCTTCCGGCTACACGACCGGATTATGAGGCTGGAGCGCATCCTCGGCGATAACGCGAACCCGGTAAACAAACCCGCCTCTCCAATCGATGGCCACATCCGGCGCCTCAGAATGGAGTTTCCGGCCGCCTGATCGGCCGCTTTTTTCTTGAAAAATGCGCTCGCGGCATCTTTGTGCGCGTCCTTCCGCTTGATCACGGCCTCTGCGCGCAGGATTTCCGCTTTCAGAAGCTCGACGTAAGCTTGCAAGTCGGCGACGGAAAAGACCGTGAGGTCTTTTGGTTTTGAAGGCTGCTTTCGCGGCTCAAGATCGTCGATATCCATTCTTCGCTCTTCCGAATCATCAATGTTAGATCAAGCCGTCTTTAATCGGAATCGCTTAAAGGCGGAAAAGTTGATCAATTCTAAAGTATTAGACAGCTTATCCGCGTCCAAGCGGACGCGGGCCGTTCCAGGCGCACCTTAGCGCGAAGCGAGCCCGCTTGCACCGTTTAGCAAGCCGGACAGGCTCTGGTTTTCCTCGGCGAAACGAATAGTCGGAAGTTGCGTCGTTAGATCATGCTCGCGGTC
>JBAVVQ010000431.1:0-12382 GCA_049697375.1 Rhodomicrobium sp. | reverse complement strand
GTGTGGAGCGCGCCGCGTCCAGATCGTGCGGTCTAATTCATGCACCAGCCATGGCTTGCGACGATCGACTGGCCTGTGAGCGCATTGGTCGGGAAGGCCGCGAAGAAAAGCGCGATCTCGGCGATATCCTCCATGGTCGTGAATTCGCCATCGACCGTCTGGCCGAGCATGATCTTTTTCACGACCTCTGCTTCCGAAATGCCGAGCGTCCTCGCCTGCTCGGGGATCTGCTTCTCGACAAGCGGCGTTAACACAAAGCCGGGACAGATCACGTTCGTGCGCACGCCATAGGCCGCGCCTTCCTTCGCCAGCACGCGAGAGAGACCAATGAGTCCGTGTTTCGCCGTGACATAGGGGGCTTTGAGCGGCGATGCTTCCTTGGAGTGCACCGATCCCATCAGGATGACCGAGCCGGACTTCTGCTTGTACATATGCGGCAGGCAAGCCTTCGTTGTCAGGAATGCGCCGTCCAGATGGATGGCGAGCATCTTCTTCCATTCCGAATAGGGGAATTCGTGGAGGGGATGGACGATCTGCACGCCCGCGTTCGAGACGAGAATGTCGACCGTGCCGAAGGTTGAAACCGTTTTTTCGACGCCTGCGTTGACCGCTTCCTCGCTCGTCACATCCATTTCGACCGCGATGATCTTTTCTGGTCCGCCGATTTCCCGGGCGGCTTTCTCGGCCTGATCCATCTTGATGTCGGCGATCACGACGCGGCCTCCCGCCTGGACGTAGCGCCGGGCGATCGCGTGGCCGATTCCGCTTGCAGCGCCGGTGACGATCGCAACTTTTCCATCGAGATTCATAGCGGTCCTCTCTTACTTTCGATTTTACTGGTCCTAATAAAGCGGCAGCGGGAAATAACGCAGCATCAGTTCCTCATAGCGCCCCGACGCCTTGACGCGCGCCAGCCCATAATCCAGCACCTCGCGCAGGCGCCCGTTTCCTTTTCTGATCGCAATTCCAACGCCGTCACCGAAATAGCGCGGCTCGGTGTAACCCTCGCCCTTGAACTCACAGCACCGGTTCGAGGCCGTGCCCTGGATCCAGAACATCAGAGTGATGCCGTCGCCAAATAACAGATCCGCGTCGCCATTCTTGAGCGCCACCCGCGCCTGCTCTGCTGTATCATAGGGGACGATCTTCGCGACGCCGAAGAAGTCACGCACAAAGGCTTCATGCGACGATCCGCGAACTACGGCGATTCGCTCGCCTCTCAGCGTCTCCACCGAAATCTCCTTGAAGCCGGCGCCCGCCTTCCCGACAAAACGCGCGGGCGTCGTATAATAGCGGCTCGTGAAATCCACGTCACCCAGAGCTTTGCCGGTGACCGCCATCGACGCAATGACCGCGTCCGCCTCGTTGTTCTTCAGAGAGGGGACGAGCGTGCTCCACTCGGCGGTGTTGATGTCGCAGTCGACGACAAGCTCGCGGCAGATTGCGCGGGCGAGATCGACATTGAAGCCGGTGAGCCGGGCCTCTTCGTCATAGTAGTTGAAGGGGGGATAATCGGCTTCCGTGAGCACGCGCAAGCGGGGCAGCCAAGACCAGTCAGGCTTCGGCCCAACCTGCATTTCCCGCCATTTCTGCGCTCTTTGGGCATCATCCGCCTTGATTGGCGCCGCAATCACGGACAGCGCGCTAAGCGCAAAAAGAGAGGCGATAATCGCGCCCCGAGGAGGAAACAGGATATCTCTGAGTTTCACCCACAACCTCCAATTCGTAGACAAAAGGGCCGCGGCAGGATCGTGTTCCAATACATTCAAGAGTTTTGCGTATATGGAAAAAATCGAGTTTGATCGCGTTGCGCTTCGGTCTTCCGGTCGAGACCATAACCTTTCCCAAAACCATGGTGCAAGCGGCTGTCTGTCTCAGGCGCCGCTTTCAGAGCCCGCCGTCTCCAAGGTCGATTTCGAAAGCGCCGTTCTTCGCTCGCTTCGGTGTCCCCCAAAAATAATCCGAAGGCTTGAATCGCAGGCGAGGGAGGCCCGTGTCAATCTTCTCCAGGCCGCCATCGCGTCCGGCGTCTACAGAGCCGGGGATGTCTACAAGCATCTCTCCAGGAAGCTTGCCCTGGCGCATGGAGGCGCGCCCTGCCGATTGCGCCTGACGTCGGCCCCGGACCAGGCCTGGACGTTGCTCGAAAAGCCCGTTCCGCTTGCTGCTCACGAAGAGGATGTCGTCGCGCTCAACGGGCAGACTTTCTCAATGCAGACGCTTGTCACGCTTGCCGTAAAGCTCGGCGAGAAGCGGAAGCGCCTGAAACTCGTGACCCGGCAGGAGCTTATCGATATGGTCACGCGCTCCCACGGGCGCGTTCTTGTGGGCCGGGCCGTGGCGGGGCTGATGAAAGCGCACCCAGATTGGAGCGCCAAAACCGGTCTCGCATCGTGGCAGATCTATTTTGGGGTGATCGCGACCGGCCTTCCTTTGGGGGCGCTGGCGTTTGCTCCGAGGGAAACGCTCACGCTCGGCGCCATCGCGCTCTCCTTGTTTTTCCTGCTTGCGATTGTGTTGCGTTTCGCGGCGGTCGTGAGCCTTCTCGCGCCAACGCCGGACCAAAAACGACGCCTGCCGCCGCTTCTATCCGACGCCGAACTGCCGTGCTACACCGTATTCGTCCCTCTTTTCAAAGAGGTGGAGATCCTGCCGCATCTCGCCAAAGCGCTACGGAGTCTCGATTACCCGCCGGCAAAGCTCGATATCAAAATCATACTGGAAAGCGTCGATACGGCCACCATCGAGGCGGCTTCAAAGCTCGATTTTCCCGGCAATGTCGACCTCATCGTGGTTCCAGACCGCCAGCCGCGCACCAAACCCAAAGCCCTCAACTATGCGCTGCAATTTGCGACCGGGGACCTTGCCGTCATCTATGACGCCGAGGACCGCCCTGAGCCGGACCAGCTTCGAAAGGCCGCCACCGTTTTCCACCACGCATCGCCGAGACTGGCCTGCCTGCAGGCTCGCCTCGACTATTTCAATGCAAAGGAGAACTGGCTGTCGCGCCAGTTCACAATCGAATACGCGACGCTGTTCCGGGGACTGCTGCCGCTGTTCGGGCGTTTCAACCTCCCGCTGCCATTGGGCGGCACATCCAACCATTTTCGCATCGGCGTTTTGCGCGAGCTTGGCGCATGGGACCCTTTCAACGTCACCGAGGACGCCGACCTCGGCATGAGGCTGCACCGCGCTGGCTACAAGGTCGAAACGCTCGATTCCACGACTTATGAGGAGGCGTGTTGTCAGCCGGTAGCCTGGGTGAAGCAGCGCACGCGCTGGCTGAAGGGATGGATGCAAACTTTCGGCGTGCACATGCGCGCGCCCTTCGTCACCCTGCGCCAGATAGGGCTGAGCGGCTTTCTCGCCTTCCACGCCTATTTCGCGGGGATCATCGTCTCATCTCTTGCCCATCCCCTTTTCTACATTCTCCTTGCCCACGATGCGGTCCAGGGCGCATTGTTCCAGCGCGGCGCGACGGCCAGCGATGACATGCTGCTTGGCATTGCGCTCCTCAATTTCGTGGGTGGCTATGCCGTTAACCTCGCGCTTGGGGCGATGAGTCTGCGCGGGACCCGGCACAAGGGTTTGTGGCGGCATGTCATCTTCATTCCGGTTTATTGGCTGTTTGTGTCGGCGGCAGCCTACCGCGCGGTCTGGCAACTCATCCGCGCGCCCTTCTATTGGGAGAAGACGGAGCACGGCGTGTCGAGCCAGCTCAAGCCCATCAGGGTCATGCCGCCCGGCGCTGCCTTGCCCTTTTCGAACGCGACGACGCATGCGGGCTCCTGCAGGCGGGCTGAGGCTGCGGCCTCGCTTGCGGATTGCCGGTTCGCGAAATGAGGCTATTGGTTAAAAAACGCTTTGGCTTCGTTTTGTAAAAAGGGCTATCTATCAAGTTAAGTACAATTTCCAGAAAAACAAATCTTAACGCACGACGGCCTGAACGACGGGATCCAGGGAACCCTTTCCATCGAAAAGCATCCCATGCGCAAGGAGGATGCTCGATGAGAGTGCACAAGAAGCCCGAAGTTTCTGGCCCCCTGGACGATGAGGCGCTGGTGAGACAGGCGCTTGCTCGCGACCCGGCTGCGATTCGCGCTATCATCCAACGTCACAACCGGCGGCTTTACCGCATTGCGCGAAGCATCCTGAGGAGTGACAGCGAAGCCGAAGACGCCGTGCAGGAAGCTTACATCAAGGCTTTTACGCATCTGCAGGGCTTCCGAGCCGAGTCCAGTCTTTCGACATGGCTTTCGCGCATCGCCATGAACGAGGCTTTGGAAAGGCTTCGGCGTGAGCGGCCGATGGCGGAGACGCAAAGCGTCGACGTATTCGTCGCGAGGGAGGCGCAGATCCTCGCGTTCCCTCAAACGTCAGCATCCGCAGATCCTGAAAGAGCCATGGCGCAACGAGAGATCATTGAGCTTGTCGAGCGTGCGGCGGATGGCCTGCCGGAGATTTTCCGGATCGTCTTCGTGATGCGCGTGATCGAGGGCATGAGCGTCGAAGAAACGGCTGCCCTGCTCGACCTGGAGCCTAAAACTGTCAAGACACGGCTGCATCGGGCGCGAAAGCTCCTGCGCAAGCATATCGAGAAGCAGATAGACCCGGTGTTTCTCGATGCTTTTCCATTTGCGGGCGCGCGCTGCGAACGCATAACAGCGGCCGTCCTTCAACGACTCGGGCTCTTCATCTGATTTTTGGGAACCTCTTCGGCGTCGCGTCATCCAAAAGATGCAGAACCGACTACACAGGGAGGAACCCTCATGCGAAGTCTTAACAAGGCGGCGGCCGCCGCCATCTGCCTGCTCTGCGGCACGGCCCTGGCGCAGGCTGCGGAAAAGCCCACCGATCCGCAAATCGCTCATATCGCCTACACGGCGGGAGTACTCGATATCACCGCTGCGAAGGCCGCCCTCGCCAAGTCCAAGAACAAGGAAGTGCGCGCGTTTGCGCAAGACATGCTCCGCGACCACGAGGCGGTGAACAAGCAGGCGCTCGACTTATTGAACAAGCTTCATGTCACCCCTGCCGACAACGATACGAGCCGGGCGCTGACCAAGGAGGAAAACGAGAAGCAGGCCAAGCTGGCGAAGCTGCGTGAGGCGGCTTACGACAAGGCCTACATCGCCAACGAGGTCGCTTATCACAAGCAGGTCAACCATGCGCTTGAAGCCCTGCTCATCCCGTCAGCCGAGAACGCCGAATTGAAAAAATTACTCGAAACTGGCCTCATGATCTTCGAGGGCCACGAGCAGCACGCCGAAAAGCTCGCCGCCGACTTGGATGGGCGAGAACAGGCCAGGAAATGATGGGGAGGCCGGGAGGCGCTCTTTCTCTCTGGCTGGCGGCGATCTTGGCAATGACGCTCACCATGGCGCGCTCCGAAACCATTCAGGTGACCATTCGTGACCTCAAATTTTCACCGGACCGGATCGAGGCGCGTGTGGGCGACACCGTTGAGTGGGTCAATACGGATATCCTGGCGCATACCGCGACGGCGCGAGGAAGATGGGATGTTATGATTCCTCCAAACGGCACGGGCCGCGCGGTTCTCAAGAAGGCCGGGCAGGTCGCCTTTTATTGCCGCTTTCACCCTAACATGACGGCGAATATCATCATTGCGGAGCGCAACCGCAAATGAACCCCGGGGGGACGCCCGGCCACGCCGTCGGGGAGCGGCTTAGCCGCAGAAGGATCATCGCCAGGACCGGATTCAATCGATGGCTCGTTCCCCCGGCTGCGCTCGCCATTCATCTTTGTATCGGTATGGCCTACGGCTTCAGCGTGTTCTGGCTGCCGCTGTCGAAAGCCATCGGCATCAAAGCTCCGGTGGCTTGCCCCGATATGGGGCTCGGCCAGGCGCTCATCACGACGGGCTGCGATTGGCGCGTCGTGGATCTTGGGTGGATGTTCACCCTCTTTTTTGTCTTCCTCGGATGTTCCGCTGCGGTTCTCGGCGGATGGGTCGAGCGTGTCGGTCCAAGAAAGACAGGCGTGGTCGCCGCTTTTTGCTGGTGCGGCGGCCTTGTTATCTCGGCGCTCGGCGTGTGGTTGCATCAGCTTTGGCTCATGTGGCTTGGGTCGGGCGTTATCGGCGGGATTGGCCTCGGCCTGGGCTACATTTCGCCGGTCTCCACCCTTATCAAATGGTTTCCGGACAAGCGCGGAATGGCCACCGGAATGGCCATCATGGGCTTTGGCGGGGGCGCCATGATCCGCTCTCCGCTTGCGGTCATCCTTATGCACTACTTCCAGACGCCCACTTCGGTCGGCGTCTGGTCATTGATCACGGCGCGCCATGTGCATGTTCGCGATGCGTATAAGACAACCTCATTCTGGCTTATCTGGCTTGTGCTAACGCTGAATGTATCGGCAGGGATTGGCGTGATCGGCATCGCCTCCCCGATGCTTCAGGAGATCTTTGGAGGCTCCTTGATCGGGAAGCCCGATTTGACCTTCGCGCAAGTTCAAGCCGACCCGGGGTTCAAAGCGTCCGCGGCAGCGATTGCGGCTGGCTTCGTCGGCCTGCTTTCGCTGTTCAATATCTTTGGCCGCATCTTCTGGGCATCGCTCTCCGACCATATCGGCCGCAAAGTGACCTACGCCGTCTTTTTCCTGCTCGGCATTATGCTCTATTCGGCTGCTCCCACCGCCGCGCGGGAAGGAAGCGTCGCGTTGTTCGTCTTGTGCTTCTGCATCATCCTGTCGATGTATGGCGGCGGCTTTGCAACCGTTCCCGCCTATCTCGCCGACATCTTCGGAACATTGTACGTGGGAGCGATCCACGGCCTTCTGCTGACCGCCTGGTCGACGGCCGGCATCGTCGGTCCTGTGGTTGTCAATTACATCCGTGAAGCCCAGATCAGCGCCGGCGTGCCCCGCGACCAAATCTATGACTTCACCATGTATATCCTGGCGGGGATGCTTGTCGTCAGCTTTTTCGCCAACCTTGCCGTGCACCATGTCTCCGAGAAGCGCTACATGAGCAACGAAGAAGTCGAGGCCATGATAGCAAGGGACGAGGAGCCAGCCTATCACGGCTCCCGCGTCATAGGCGGAGGCGCACTCCTGACGCCCGGCGCAATCTTCGCGTGGCTGCTCGTCGGCATCCCGCTCGCCTGGGGCACTTGGGTGACGTTGCAGAAGGCCGTTATTCTATTCTAGTACAGCGGTCGCCAGCACCCCCCCGCGGGGCCATTCATAGCCGCGGGGCGCCTCAGCGGTTCCCTGCGGGCATCATCTCGCAGAATGGGTTTATTGGCGCTCGGCCCTGCGATGTGTTCCGGCGCAGCTGCGCGTTATGCAACCTTCCGGCAGGTAACGATCTTCGACGCTAACGCCGGAAAACTGCTGGAAGGCTGCAACCCCGATTTCGCGAAAAGTCCATCGGGTCCGTCGAGCGCGTCACCCAGGTAATCGAGGTAATACGGCTCGTGGTAGCGTTGGGGGAAGGCTTCGAGCAGGCCGCCATAGCCTTCAACATCATTCCATTGCAGAGAGTCGACGAAGGCGAAAAGACCGCCCGGCTTCAGCACCCTCGCGATTTCGGAGGTGACCCGGCGGCGAACCTCATTGGGCAGTTCGTGATAGAGAAAGATAGAGGTCACGATGTCGAAGCTTGCGCTTTCGAAGGGAAGCGCCTCGGCGTTCGCCTGTTCGAACGTCACGTTGCGACGGCCATGAAGGAAGCGTGCGGCCTCGTCGAGATAGGCCCGGCTCAAATCGCTGCCAACCATGGGCAAAGCGGGGAAAGCCTGAGCGAGATCCGCAAGGAAGCGGCCGCTCCCGCATGCCACGTCCAAGAGGCGAAGCTGCCGCTGATCGCGGCCGCGGATAAACTCCGCAATTGATGGAATAGCCTGACGGCGCATCGCGCCCGCAGCCCCGAAAAACAAAGTCTCAACCTGGATGTCGTAAAGCCTCGCGGATTCCTCCGTGAGCCATCCGCCGGTTTGATAGTGGAAGTTCTGCACGTAGTAATCAGGCATGCCAGCGGCCTCCGGCAACTCCGCCGCCTCCGTCGCCCGTTTCTCGGCGCGCCGTTCGGATGAGTGGGGGAGATCATTCAGCATTCGCCGTACGGCTTCGATGCGGCTCGCAAACGAGGCGCTTTCTTCAATGGGGATGGGGTAAAGGCCATCGCGGACGTTGCGCGCATCTTTCGCCTGAAGCTTCAGAACGCTCTGTAAGAGCCTTAACGTTCCAGGGACAGGCTTGGTGACTTCAACGCGAACCCCATTGCCAGGATGCGCGCTGCGACGGCTCGCATAGCGGGCAAGCGCGGTGAAGCTGACGGTGCGCAAAGTTTGCCCGGCGCGATGCGCAATGCCTTCGAGTCGGTGTGACATGATCTTTTTCTCTCCGGACACTATATGAAGACACTCACGAAGCCAGAAGAACTCCGGGTCATCTAACCCCAGGAGGTAAATCGGCGGCCCAAGGAAATTCAAGGGGAGGAAGCGTCCGCCAATGACCCGCTACAATCACATTGTTGTTTTGACAGGGGCCGGACTTTCC
The DNA here is from genome assembly GCA_049697375.1 of Rhodomicrobium sp. Classification (GTDB taxonomy): domain Bacteria; phylum Pseudomonadota; class Alphaproteobacteria; order Rhizobiales; family Rhodomicrobiaceae; genus Rhodomicrobium. Next base: position 3,859 of record JBAVVQ010000431.1, on the reverse strand, counting down.
GCGGAATCCGGACTTCATACCTTCCGTGACAAGGACGGGATCTGGGCGCGCCATGATTATCGCGAGGTTGCGACGCCGGAAGGCTATCACCGAAATCCGGTGCTGGTCCTGAATTTTTACAATGAACGCCGAAGACAGAACGCGCATGTAAAGCCCAACGCCGCTCACGATGCGCTGGCGCGCCTCGAGGCCGAATATCCAGGCCGGGTTCTGGTCGTGACGCAGAATATTGACCCGTTGCATGAGATGGCGGGATCCAAGAACCTCATTCACATGCATGGCGAGATCCACAAGGCGCTGTGCGGCGCGTGCGGGCGCCGTCACCCGATCGGGCACAACGATCTGACCCTGGAGACGGTCTGTCCGGTGTGCGCCGAGGCGGGCTATATGCGGCCCGACGTGGTGTGGTTCGGCGAGATGCCTTATGACATGGAGCGCATTTACGACGCCCTCGGCGCCTGCGACCTTTTCCTGTCGGTCGGGACCAGCGGCACGGTGTACCCCGCAGCAGGCTTCGTGCTTGAGGCGCGCCAGGGTGGCGCACATACGGTCGAGCTCAATCTCGAGCCATCGGAAGGGATCAGCGGGTTCCACGAGGCGATTCACGGCCGCGCCACCGAGGTGGTTCCGGCCTATGTCGAGGAGCTTTTAAGCGCTGCTCGCGGCCAAGTCAGCTTTGCCCGGCAGGCTTGAGTTTTCCACTCGCGCCGCCGAAGCTCGCCGAAGCCTACCGCCCAATGCCAGCCGAAAGCGAGGGCATTCTGATACGGCCAAGGCTTTCTGCGGTCAGTGATCCGAAATAGAGATAGCCGTTAGGGTGCTCGCGGACCGAGGTGATCGGGAAATAGGCGTCGCCGCCGTCATATTGGAGGTTCGCGACAAGCTTGCCGTCTGCGTCAAAGGCCAGTGCATAAGCCTGCGCCTTTACGGGCGGGGGAAGGATACGCAGCGCGCGCATCACCATCTTGCGCGCGGCCGGGTAGGGCGCAAGGCGATCGGCAATCGGCGTGCGCGGCGCGTAGATCGCGACCCAGAAGCGGTCCTTGCCGTTGAAGGTGATGTTGTCGGGGAATCCGGGCAGGTTGTCCGCGAAGCTGTCCGAAGTGCCGGCTTTCTCGCCTTTCAGCCAATAGCGTAAGATTCGGTAGCTTCCTGTCTCGTTCACGAGCGCGAAGGCTTCATCGGGGCCGAGCGCGACGCCGTTCGCAAACTGCAAGCCTTTCATCAAGACATCCGTCTTGCCGGTTTTGAAATCGTAAACCAGGAAGCGGCCATGGCCGCCATGTTCGATGATGTCTTCGGTCGATTGCCCAAAGCCGAATTTAGACGAGGCGTCGGTGAAGTAGGCCTTGGAACCGTCCTTCGTGACCGCGAGATCGTTCGTGAAATGAAGCGGCGCGCCGTCTGCTTCGGCCGCGAGCACCGTGATTTTCCCGTCCTGGCCGATTTTCAACAGTCCGCGGTTGGTGTCGCAAACGATGACGCCGCCGTCGGGATGCATGAAAATGCCAAGCGGCCTGCCGCCGGTGTTGGCGAGAAGCGCATACCCGCTCCCATCCGGCTCGAACCGCGCCACGCGCCCGTCCACGAAGCCGGTATAAATCCGGCCCTGAGCGTCGAAAGCAATCGCCTCCGGCCCCTCGCCTGCGCCAACGGCGATGCGCTCGATGCCTTTTAGGAGATCATTTCGCGCATAGGGGCCGGTTTCGCTGGAGGGCGGTTGCTGCGGCTGCCAGGCGGTCGGCTCGATGCTGACGGGCGTGAAGGAAAGGAAAGCCACGATGACGGCGAAAATAACGAGAGTAGTATGCAGAACGCGGCGCATTGGGCCTCTTTATGTTTGCGCAGGCGTTGACGCCTAGCCGGGTTAGGGTCACCTTACTTCGTAACTTCAGAAGTTCAACGTGGCGATGACGCTTGAGCTGAATTTCGACAGGCATAGAGTATGAGCGAACTCCATCGGATAACTTCAAATCGGCGGTGCTAGGCGGAAAGCCGACGGTTCGGGGTCTTAGAATAAGCGTAAGCGACATTTTGGATTTGCTCGCATCGGGGGCAGACCGGCGGGAAATTTTGGAAGACTATCCGTATCTCGAGGATGGCGATATCACAGCTGCGCTTGAGTACGCTCCCCTCTTGGCCAACCATACCGTCATTAGAGCTGCTTAACGACGCCCAAGTTGCGATTATCGCTTCAAGAAGCGGGCAGAGAAGAATGTCCTTTTTGCCCACGGTGGGATTCTGAAAGAACTTGGGATTGAAGCGACAGTTCAGTCCTTATCGAAGTGGAAAAAAGGCGAGCGGCTTGATTTTAATTTCAGTCAGATTAATGCGCTCGCCAAGGCATTGAAGTGCACAACATCGGATAAATCGAATCGCTTGAAACTTTGAGCGTGCGTTTAAGCTCGCTTGAATCGCGAATGGCGAAGCTTGAAGTGCGTGTCTAAATGCCGGGCTCGGCGGATTGGAAACATTCGGCTTCTTCGAATAATGAATGGAGCGGGAAGGATGGCCGTCGAAAATAAGCGGTGGCATTTTCTCATTGACGCCAACCTGCCTCCGGTCTTATGCGGAGTTTTTCGCGCTCAGGGATACATAGCCGCTCACGTTCAAGACCTCGGCATGGAACATGCCGCAGACATCGAAATATGAAACGAGATCACCTCGAACAGGCTGTGATCGTGACAAAGGACAAGGACTTCGCCTCTCTCGCGATAAACAGGTCAGATCTCTGCCCCGTCATTTTCGTGAGAATAGGCGATCTCCGCCGTGGGCCGTTGCTTGCCAAGTTCGAAAGCGTGATGCAAAACCTCATACAGGCACTCAATAACGGCGATAAAATCATCGAGATCGCCTAGACCAAACATACAAAGGCATCCCATGGCAGGGCATTCCCAGTTCAAGAACATCATGTACCGCAAGGGCGCGCAGGACAAAAAGCGCTCGAAGATGTTTTCCAAGCTCGCGCGCGAGATCACCGCGGCGGCGAAATTGGGCCTCCCCGACCCGGCCATGAACCCGCGCCTGCGCGCGGCCGTGCTCGAGGCTCGCGCACAGAATATGCCGAAGGATAACATCGAGCGCGCCATCAAGAAGAGCCAGGAGGCGGGTGGCGTGGATTACGTCGAGGTGCGTTATGAGGGCTTCGCGCCTGGCGGCGTCGGCGTGATTGTGGAGGCGCTCACCGATAACCGCAATCGCACCGCAGGGGAAGTGCGCTCCCTTTTCTCGAAGTATGGCGGCAACCTCGGCGAGACAGGCGCAGTGTCTTTCAGCTTCAGCCGCGTGGGAGAGATCGAATATCCGCTTACGGCGGGGAGCGCTGAGGACATGCTCGAAGCGGCCATCGAAGCGGGCGCCGACGATTGCGAGACGGACAATGACGCGCACTGGCTGACCACGAGCGTGGATGCTTATCATGAAGTCGCGGCGGCCTTGGAAAAGAAGTTCGGGCCCGCGAAATCGGCGTCCATCATCTGGCGTCCGCAGAACACCGTCGATGTGAATGAGGAGAAGGGCGAGAAGCTTTTGAAGCTGATCGACGCGCTCGAGGATTCCGACGACGTGCAGGCGGTCTACGCCAACTTCGAGATGAGCGAGAAGGTCATGGAGAAGCTGAGCGCTTAAGCAAGCTTCGCCAAACTGACCAATTGATGGCGGACGCCGCTCGCATCGCATTTTGTCGTCCAGGCCAAGCGAAGCGCGAGCAGGGGTCGTAAAAGAACGTGCGTTTCAACGTGATACGATCCCGGATAGGGCTGGGGGCGGTCGCGATCCGTTGACGTGTTCAAGACACTTTGCTTAATGCCCAGGCCGCCTCGGCTCATCTCAGGACGAGGCGAAGATGAAGCTATCGACC
>JBAVVQ010000430.1:0-3921 GCA_049697375.1 Rhodomicrobium sp. | reverse complement strand
CTCATGGATAGAGCAAAGCCGTTTGACATTCCGAAACGGGAGGTATGGGAAGCCTTCAAGCGTGTGAGGGCGAACCAAGGCGCAGCTGGCGTTGACGGGCAGTCGATTGCGGATTTTGAGGCTGATCTTTCTAACAACCTCTATAAGATCTGGAATCGGATGTCGTCCGGCAGTTGGTTTCCGCCGCCGGTGAAGCGGGTGGATATACCGAAAGGGGAGGGCAAGACGCGGCCGTTGGGCATTCCGGCGGTCGCTGATCGCGTCGCCCAGATGGTGGTGAAACGCTATCTGGAGCCCCGCGTGGAGCCCTATTTCCACAAGGACTCTTACGGGTATCGGCCCGGCAAATCGGCTCTCGATGCTGTTGGCGCAGCGCGGCAGAGATGCTGGCGCTACGATTGGGTTCTCGATCTTGACGTCAGGAGCTATTTTGACAGCATTCCGAGAGATTTGCTGATGCGAGCAGTCCGTAAACATACGGATTGCCCGTGGGTGCTTTTGTATATCGAAAGATGGCTGAAGGCGCCCGTGCAAATGAAGGATGGAAGCCTCGTCGCGCGGGAGAAAGGGACGCCACAAGGCGGAGTGGTCAGCCCCGTCCTGGCTAATCTTTTTCTTCATTACGTCTTCGATATGTGGATGCAGCGGAACTATCCGCATATCCCTTTCGAGCGTTACGCCGACGATGCGATTTGCCATTGCTGTAGTGAGGCGCAGGCCGGAATGCTGCTGGCGGCGCTTGCAAAACGGTTCAGCGAGTGCGGGCTGACGCTTCATCCGGAAAAGACGAAGATCGTCTACTGAAAGGATGAAGACCGGGGCCGAAACTATCCCAACCAGACGTTCGACTTTCTTGGCTACACATTCCGGCCGAGAATGTCGCGGCGGAAGGCGGGAAGGGTTGGCGTCTCGTTCAGTCCCGCAATCTCAGCCAAGGCTCGCAAGAAGATCGGCCAAGCCGTTCGCGGCTGGGCGCTTCATCTTCGAAGCGACAAGTCCTTGGAAGATTTGGCGCGCATGTTCAATGCGCACATACGCGGCTGGATCAATTACTACAGCCGGTTCTACCCCTCTGCGCTTTATCCCACTCTGCGGCGCATCGATGTCTTCCTGGCGCGATGGGCCTACCGGAAGTTCAAGTCCTTACACAGGCACAAAACGCGGGCCATCCATTGGTTGCAGCGCATTGCGCGCCGTCAAACGGGGTTGTTCGCTCATTGGAGCTTGCTTTTCGGACGCGGCCGGACAATGGGAGCCGTATGAGGCGAGAGTTTCACGTACGGTTCTGCGAGCGCCTGGGGGTGAAACTCCTCCGGGCGACTCACCTGGTGATTTTATGCAGGCGCGGCAGGGCCGAAGAGGCCTTGGCCCATTTGCATGCGATCATGAGGAAGCTGAAGCTTGAGGTCAACGCGGAGAAGACGCGGATCTGCAAGATGCCGGACGGCACGTTCGACTTCTTGGGCTACACGTTCGGGCGGGCGTATTCTCCGAAAACCGGCCAGGCTCGATTGGCCTATTGGCCCTCGAAGAAGAGCATCAGGCGCATGGTGGAGAAAATCCATGCGATGACCGAACGGTCGAAAAGTTGGCAAGAAACCACAGAGCTGGTCGACAAGTTGAACAGCGTTTTACGCGGCTGGGCGAACTACTTTGCGGTAGGTACGGTCCAGAAGGCGTATCGGGCTCTCGACAATTACGCAGCGATGCGGTTGCGCCGGTGGTTGCGCTGCAAGCACAAAGTCAGGCGGCGCAGGGGCGGGACCTATCCACTCTCGCATCTTTACGGGCACTTCGGGCTCGTTCGCCTGACGAGGCTTAAGTATGACCAGCCGTGGGCGTAAGCGTGAGGTCTTGTCCGAGAGCTGGATGCGGGAAATCCGCAAGCCGTTGACTTAATCTGTTGATCCGATGCGATTGGCGCCCGTAAAGTGGTGTGAGGACTGATTTTTCTAATTTGGATCATGCAGAAGAAATCTTCCGCGGGTTCATCCCGGCTCCATCCGCGGATACCGCCCGAGCAAAGCGGCGTCCAAGTCAACCACTGCAAATCTCCGTGCTGTGTGAACTATGGCATCGCGGCAGAACAAAAATCGGTTCCTGGCAGCAATCGCTACACGCTGGAAGGCAAGAGAGGCATTTCCTCCTGCCTGTGCACGTCCTGCGGCGTGGAATTCCCTCTCAAGAGCAACCTCGGCATCGTGGAAGAAATCGAGCGGCTGGCGTCCTACTTGTCGCCTTCGACCCCTTTGTGCTGCTCAAACAAGGATTGCGCCAATTCCATTGGTCGGATCCCGACCGGCGCCGCGGGGGCGTACGCATCTTTCGGCAAGACTGCAATTGGAAATCCGCGTTGGCGCTGTAACGTTTGCGGCAAAACGTTCTCGCAGAACCTCAAGGCTATCGCCCGGCAGAGGGAGCCTCACAAGAATAAGGCGATCTTCAAACTGCTGGTCAACAAGATGCCCGTCCGCCGCATCATCGAAGTCACGGACATCGATCCCCACACCTTCTATAACCGCCTCGATTTCCTTCATCGGCAATGCCAGTTATTTGCCGCACACCGCGAGCGCGGGCTCTCCAATCTTCCCATTCGCCGGCTGTACCTTGGCGTCGACCGGCAAGATTACCTGGTGAATTGGCTGGGCCGCAGAGACAAACGCAACACCCGGCTATCGGCCATTGCCGTGGTGGACAACGAATATGGCTACTGCTTTGGCGCTCACCTCAACTTCGATCCTTCGCTGGATAGAAAAGCGATTCAAGCCGAAGTTGAGAAAAGCGGCGACTTGAGCAAGCCTTATCCGCATCGCCGCTTTGCCCGTCTGTGGATCGAGGCGGACCACGAGAAGGCCAGCGCAAAGTCCATGATTGCGAAGCAGCGCAAATTGGGTCTGGCGACGGAGATCGATGAAACTTACAGCGCCGCAATGACGCGGGACGACATTGAGAGCCCCGACACGCCCTCGCCCACGACGCGGCTTCCTGAATACGGCATGCAGATCCACGGCGAGTACACAATGTACGGCTGTTTTTTCTTCCTCAAACGCTTGCTGGGCAATGTCCAAAAGTGGCGGTTCTTTCTTGACCAAGATCCAGGTCTTAGGGCGGCGTGTCTGGCGGCATTCCGCAATGAAATCCAAAACCGGACAGCGGACGCCTTTTATGTTGGCGTCGCCAAAGACCTGACGGTGGACGAGAAGCGTCAAAAATATCTCGAAGCGAAGGCGCGGTTCGAGAAGGCGCAGGCCGCGTATCCGGCCATGAAGCCCAAGGACGTCAAGCTGATGCTGATCAAGGAGCGTCTGGCCGCCATGACGCCCCACGGAAAATGGGAAGACCGCTGGCTTGACCATCCTTTCCCAACAATGGGAGAACCGGAGAAAGCCGTGGCCTACCTCACCGATTTCGGCGATTACGACGAGGATCACCGGGCTTGGCTCTACAACAAGGCCAGTCTGCACGGCGTCAATGCCTTCTTCAATCAGGTGCGCCGGCGGCTTTCCTTTCTTGAAAGGCCAATCCACTCCAAAACGAACAAAGGCCGGATCTGGTACGGCTACTCTCCGTATGATCCAGGCAATGTCATCAAAGTCCTCGACATTATGCGCACAGTCCACAACTACATCCTGACCGGTGCGGATGGCAAAACGCCAGCCGAGCGTCTTGGCCTGGCTCAAGCGCCACTGGACTACGAGGACATTATTTACTTCTCCTGATGGCCTTTCGCAGGGCAGCCCCTCAGCAGCAAACTTCAACAGATTAAGTCAACGGCTTGCGTGAACCCGGATAGCGGTTCCCGCCTGGCGAACCTAGGGGCTAGGGGCGTAACGCCATTGGCACGTACGCGCGCATCTTTCCGCCGATATAGAGCTGACGCGGCCGGCCGATTTTTTGCTCCGGATCGGCGATCATCTCTTT
>JBAVVQ010000429.1:0-2644 GCA_049697375.1 Rhodomicrobium sp. | reverse complement strand
CCACAAAAGAAATGCTAATACTTTCGTTCCAGCAAAACTACTTACATTCTTTTCCCAAAATCGCGGCATTTTCCACGGCATAGGACCCAGGCCAAAGTCAAGAATTTTTATCATAGTTCTTTACCATATAAATAGAGAATAAGTTTATTTGTATGGTGCGATCAGAAATACTGAAGTGCGAGCGGCAAGAAAAAGCCCCCGGCGTCATCGGGGGCTTCCAGGGCGTCTTACTTGCCCTTTACGGCATCCTTGATACCGCCGACGGTATTTTGAGCCTTGCCCGCAGCCTTGTCAGCCTTGCCTTCGGCTTCGGTCTTGGAATCTCCCGTGACCTTGCCAACCGCTTCCTTGATCGAGCCCTTGGCCTGTTCAGCGGAACCCTTGATGCGATCTTTGTCCATCATCTACTCCTTTGCGTTAGCTGAGGGGTAAACCCTCCAAAAGGCGAAGAGTTCGATGGCAAGCAGATCCGTTATCCTTGAATGAAAGCGAGGAGGTCGGCGTTAACCTCGTTTTTGAGCGTGGTGCACATTCCATGCGGGGCGCCAGGATAGACTTTAAAGTTCGCCCCCTTGATGAGCTTTGAAGACAAAAGCCCGGCGGCCTGGATCGGAACAATCTGATCATCGTCGCCATGCAGGATGAGGGTCGGCACGTCGAATTTCTTAAGGTCTTCGGTCTGGTCCGTCTCGGAAAACGCCTTGATGCAAAAGTAGGACGCCGGAAAGCCCGCCATCATGCTCTGCAGCCAGAAAGATTCGCGCACGCCCTCCGACACTTTCGCGCCGGACCGGTTGTAGCCGTAAAAGGGAAGGCTGAGGTCCTTCCAGAATTGCGAGCGGTCGGCGGCGACGGAAGCGCGGAGCTGATCGAACACCTCGATCGGCAAGCCGCTGGGATTCGCCTCGGTTTTCAGCATCAACGGCGGCACAGCGCTGATCAGCACCGCCTTGGCGACGCGGCCTGTCCCGTGGCGGCCGATATAGCGAGCCACTTCGCCGCCGCCGGTCGAATGCCCAACGTGGATCGCATCACGCACATTGAGCGCTTCCGTCAAGGCCGCAAGATCGTCCGCGTAAGTGTCCATGTCATTGCCCGCCCAAGGCTGGCTCGAACGGCCATGGCCGCGCCTGTCGTGGGCGATGCAACGGTAGCCACGGGAGGCGAGAAAAAACATCTGGTCTTCGAAGGCGTCCGCCGAGAGCGGCCAGCCATGGCTGAAGACGACCGGCTGACCGCTGCCCCAATCCTTGTAATAGATCTCGGTCCCATCCTTCGTTTTGATCGTTGGCATGAATTACATCCCTATTTGCGGTGGGAGGGGAATGTGATGACGCGGATATTGTTCCTTATGGCTTGCCTTCAGCCGAGGGTGCGCTCGCCGGAAAGCGATCTCGTCCGTGTAAGGCGTTGAAATCGAGGTCGGGACCGACTGGGACGATCCCGGTGGGATTGATGGTTCTGTGGCTTTCGTAATAGTGGCGTTTGATATGCTGGAAGTTGGTCGTTTCCCGCACGCCCGGCCACTGATAAAGCTCGCGTGTAAAGCCCCACAAGCTCGGGTAGTCGGCGATGCGCCTGATATTGCACTTGAAATGCCCGTAATAGACGGAATCGAAGCGAATGAGCGTGGTGAACAGCCGCCAGTCCGCCTCGGTGATGCGCTCGCCGCATAGATATCTCTGGCGGGAGAGCCGCGCCTCAAGCTTGTCCAGCGTCTCAAAGAGCGGGCGCACGGCCTCTTCATAGGCTTCCTGGGTCGTCGCGAAACCCGCCCGGTAAACGCCGTTGTTGACGCGGCCGTAAATCTCCGCGTTGAGGCTATCGATCTCGGACCGCAAGTCCAGCGGGTAGTAGTCGCCCGCCTTCGCGCCCACGCCATCAAACGCGCTGTTGAACATGCGGACGATTTCGGACGACTCGTTGTTCACGATGGCGCCCGTTTTCTTGTCCCACAGGGTCGGAACGTTCACGCGCCCCGAATAGGACGGTTTCGCCTTCGTATAGATTTCATAGAGTCGCTTCGCCCCGTTGACCGTATCGGGGATGACGCCGGGGCCGTCGTTGAAGGTCCAGCCTTCCGGACCCATGAGCCAATTCACAACGGAAATCGGGATGAAGCTTTCGAGGCCTTTAAGCGCGCGAAAGATCAGGGTTCGGTGCGCCCACGGGCAAGCGAGAGAGACGTAGAGGTGGTAGCGATCGGGTTCGGCGGCGAAGCCACCAGCGCCGGACGGCCCAGGGCTTCCGTCCGGGGTGATCCAGTTGCGGAACTGGCTTTCAGAGCGGATGAACCGCCCGCCAGATTTTCCGGTGTCATACCACCGATCCTGCCAGACGCCGTCGACCAACATACCCATTCCAACCTCCCAGCATACAAAGGCTTGCCTTCAAGATTGGGATTTGGCGATCCGCGACCAATAGCGGAGTGGGCGTCCAGGCATCCGGGCGCCCAGGAGCGTCCCGAGAGACATCCGGGATCGTAGAAGAGCCAGACTCGCCTTTGGCAAGATCCCGGATAGCCGCGAGCGGCTTCCGGGATGACGAGCCTCGGGATCTTGTTCGGTCGGCTCTAGCTTGCGGCCGGCTCCGTCGCAGGTTGCTCGCCCGACGCCGATTCCTTACCCGTCTTCTGGTCGATGCC
>JBAVVQ010000428.1:0-7653 GCA_049697375.1 Rhodomicrobium sp. | reverse complement strand
GGCGGCGGAGTAATCGCTGTCATCCGCTTGGCTGGTGAGGCGTGAGGGCGCATCCTGTGGGAAACGAACCTTTGAAAAGTCTGGGAAGCTACCTTCTCAGGCTCTCATGCTTATTATCTTCCCGTTTCATTGTTGTGTCGTTGGACAGGACCGCGTGCATGAGTAGCGAGAATACGAAATCTTCGGAAGCCCTTCAGAGACGCATCGACGCCGAGATGCTGGATAGCTTCGACGAAGAGCTTGAGATGGAGCTCGACGATGAGCGCCTGTCCAAGCTCATTGAACCCCCCGGCGAATATCAGAGATCTTACGCCGTCGACCGGCACGTTTATTTCAAAGAGCTTTTTCGCCTGCAGCGCGAGCTCGTGAAATTGCAGGACTGGGTCGTGGACCAGAAGCTGAAGGTTGTGGTCGTCTTTGAAGGACGTGATGCTGCGGGCAAGGGCGGGGTTATCAAACGCATAACCCAAAGGCTCAACCCTCGCGTTTGCCGGGTCGCCGCATTGCCCGCGCCGAGCGCTCGGGAGCGCTCGCAGTGGTATTTTCAGCGCTATGCGACGCATCTTCCTGCGGGGGGCGAGATCGTGCTCTTCGACCGCAGCTGGTACAATCGCGCGGGCGTCGAGCGCGTCATGGACTTTTGCACCGAGGATGAGGTGGAGGAGTTCTTCCGCAGCGTGCCCGAATTCGAGAAGATGCTCGTGCGCTCGGGCATCAAGCTTATCAAATACTGGTTCTCGATCACTGACGAGGAGCAGCATTTCCGCTTCGAGATGCGCATCAACGATCCCATCAAGCAGTGGAAGCTCTCGCCGATGGACCTCCAGTCGCGAGCGCGGTGGGAGCAGTACACGAAGGCCAAGGAAGCGATGTTTGAGCGCACCCACATTCCCGAAGCGCCCTGGTGGATTGTGGAGGCGGTCGATAAGAAGCGGGCGCGGCTGAACTGCATTCACCACCTTCTCAGCCAAATCCCTCACGAAGAGGTGCAGCACGATCCGGTAATCCTGCCCACCCGGGTGCACAATCCCGGTTACTATCGTGAAGAACTTCCGGACGAGATGTACGTCCCGGAAATCTATTGAAACCTTTGAAGCAGGCTGCCAACGCAATTCCAAAAATGGCTGTCATAAAAAATCTGGGAAGTATGTAAGAAATTGAGATCGGCGAGCCAGCGTAGGCTTCCGGGAGCATCGGAATGAGAGCGACGAACCTTCCGGCGGCCTTTTACACGCCGCCGCGCCCGGTCTATTCGGCGGAGCGGCTCGGTCTTCGGCAATTCTTGCGAGCGGCGCGGACCAATGCGCTGTTGATCTGGCCCGACGCCGCATATGAACGCGATGTCCTCGTCAACCGTTTCCTCCGCCGGACGCGAATGCTCATCAACACGCCCGAAGCGATCCATCGGGTCCTCGTTGAGAACACCGGCAACTATCGCCGCACGCCGGCGGCCATCCGCATTCTGCGGCCGGTCACCGGCTACGGAGTGCTGCTGAGCGAAGGCGATAGCTGGCGGCATCAGCGACGCACCATCGCGCCCTCGATGGCGCCGCGCGTAATTCCCATGCTCGCCCGCCACATCGCCGCCGTCGCGCAAGAGACCGTCGCCTCGCTGAGCCGGCGCAGCAACGCGCCTCTCAACCTCTTGCACGAGATGCAGTTCGCCGCTCTGGAGATCGCCGGCCGGTCGATGTTCTCGCTCGAGATGGCCGCGTTCGGACCCGAGATGCGCGATCTCTTGACCGGCTACGGCCTGCGCCTGTCGCAACCGCATCTGCTCGACATGCTGCTGCCTCCCTCGATCCCGGCTCCCCGCGACTTCGCCCGCTGGCGCTTCCAGCGTCGCTGGATGGCGCTGGTCAACCGCATCATCGACGCGCGTCTTCCGTCCGGCGAAAACGGCGCGCCGCGCGACCTGTTCGACCTTTTGCGGGCTGCGCGCGACCCCGAGACCGGCGCCGCCTTTACCCGCGAGCAATTGCGCGACCAAGTTGCCACCATGATTGTCGCCGGTCACGAGACCACCGCGATCGCGCTGTTCTGGTCCCTCTATCTCATCGCGCATGCGCCCGGCTGGCAGGATGCGATCGCCGCCGAGACCGCCGGTCTCGACCTCGGACCCGGCGGTGGCCCTGCCGCGCTCGCGTCGCTCGTTAAGACCCGCGCCGTCGTCAGCGAGGCGTTGCGGCTTTATCCGCCTGCCTTTACGATGATGCGGGTTGCAATTGGGCCCGACCGCGCCGGGGATCTCGAAATTCCGCGCGGCGCGGTGCTGATGATCGCGCCCTGGGTCTTGCACCGCCACCGCCGTCTCTGGCGCGATCCCGATGCCTTCGATCCGTCGCGCTTTCTGCCCGGAGCATCGCCGCCACCCCAGCGGTACGCTTATCTTCCCTTCGGCGCTGGCCCCCGTATCTGCGTCGGCGCGCAGTTCGCGATGGCGGAGGCGACGTTGGTCCTCGCCGCGCTCGTGCAAGCCTTCCGAATTGCTCTCATCGGCGATCAGGAGGTGATGCCGCGGCCGGTCGTCACCACGCAGCCTGATCGCGCGCCGGATTTCATCCTGTCGGCGCGCGGGTCTCGATACACAAGTGAAGCTATTTGATCAGGGCGGCCATCTCGCGAAATTGGGGGTGCTTCGCGGTCTGAAGCCATTCGAATAGAACCATCTCGGTTGTCACGGCGTCGGCCCCGCGCCGCTCCATTCTTCGGACCGCAGCTTCCTTGCTTTCGATGCGCCGCGATCCGATCGCGTCCTGCACCACATAGACCTGCCGGCCAGCTTCGATGAGGCTCAGCACCGTTTGTAGCACGCACACATGCGCTTCGCAGCCTCCCACCACGATGGCGTGCCCTTCAGCGAGGCGCGGAAGGAAACCCGGTTCCCCGCACGCGTCGAACGTCATTTTATGTGCGATAAGGGAGGGGGGCGGAGCCAGCTCGGTCACGGTCGGGCCGAGGCCTTTTGCGTTTTGCTCTGTGAACAAGGTTGGTACGCCGAGGATTGCGGCCGCATCGATCAAACGCCGCGCGTTTGTGATGGCGGCGGCCGCGTCATCGATAGCCCGCATCAGTTTGGCCTGGAAATCGATCAGGAGCAGCGTCGACGCCCGGACATCAATGGTCAACACGGTCACCTCTCAATATGTGCGTGTGTATTTGCATCTGTGAGCGTGAGTTCAGACGCTCCCGTCTGCGCGTAGAGCACATTATAACCGACCCTGAACGGGCGCGGAGCCTCCTGAAACAGCTTCCGAAGCAAGGCGGGACAAATGGGCCTGTGATCGTCTCTGGGCGTGCTGCCGCCTGACCTCTTGAGATCGCGCAGGAATTCAAGGACGGAGCCATAGGTCATGGCGTGCCGCCTCAAGGCGCGCTCGCGGATGAGGCCATCCGCAAAATCGGCGGGCGGAAAAGACCAAAGGCCGTGGTCGACGCCGGCGCCTTCGCACAGCTCGCTCCACGCGCCGAGGCTCCCTGCGACCGGGACCGCTACTGAAAGCAGCCCTCGAGGGGTCAGCCAGCGTTGCCAGCGCCGCAGCGTCTCCGCCGGGTGCGAAAACCAGTGAAGCGTCATGCTGGAAAAGATCAAGTCGAAGCGCTCGGTCAGATCGCAGGTGCTCGCATCGGCGCGAAGCGTCGCGAGGCGCGGTATTTTCCGCTTTGCCTCGCTGAGCATCGCCGGCGCGATATCGAGGCCCGTCAGCTTGCCTTCCGGCCAGCGCGCCGCAGCTTCCGCCAGCACAAAGCCCGTGCCGCAACCGATGTCGAGGATGCTTTGCGGCTCAGAGAAATCGAGATTCGCCACCAGGGTTTTCGCCACCTCCGCCTGCGCGTGAGCGGCGTCGTCGTAGCTGCATGCAGCCTTGTCAAAAGCGCGGGCGACAATTGGGTGGGTCATAGGGTGCTGGCGCATACGCAATTTCGCTGGAGCGCGGACAAGATCCGGGCCGTTTCGTACGATACACGTCGCTGATCCGTTTGCAATAACGGCGCAGGCGCCTTCTTCGCGATGCCGCAGCGCCAGCAGCTTGAGAAGCGAAGCCGCTCTTGACGGCCTCGCTAGCTCACAGGCGCTTAATAGCAGAAGTTATAGGCGTATGCGGAGCAATAGCCCGGTCCAAAACCCGAGGCGCGGCAGTTCCAATAGCAGCCGCCGCCGCCGTAGCCCCATCCATAACCGTACAGTCCAACCCCGAATGGGAAGAAGTGGCCATGGCGGAAGAAGCCGCGACGGCCAGGGAAAAGAGCTGTGCGGCCACCATGGAAGAAGGCCGGATGATGGAAGCCGAAATGGCCGCCCGGGCTGAAGCGAGGACCAAAGCCCCCCGGGCGCATTCCGCCAAATCCTCCGCCATGCATGATCAGGGTAAGGGTACTTTGCGGCTTGCCGCCCCCTGTCATAGCGTCATTCATAGGGCTGATTTGAGCAGCATAGGCTGGAATCGAAAGCGCGAGCGTCGCCGCAGCTGCAAGAACCGTTCTTTTGATCGACATAAACTGACTCCTTGACTGATGAACACCTCCCCGGCCCAGAGAAGTGTTATAGCCTTCTCAAAAATTAGGATTGCATAAATAAAAAATGAGTCGACGACGCTATTATTGTAACAAGTAATGACAATAACAACGCATACTTATATCGATTGTTTTATCGTAAATGAAGTTAACGTGATCACAGGAAACTCATTCTTTTTGCAATGCAAAATCGCCCCCGCGCAAATAACTTTCGCCAGGATAAAAATGCTTTTTATGGGTACGCAAAGAGTGGCATTTTTCATGGTTTCCATCAAACGAAGCTTTCTCATAAATCCATTACGCCTGCTAATGGAAGCAGGAAGTGGACTCATAAGATGTACTTTTTTATACATTTCAAAATTTTATTTTGCGCGACTTCCTGTGAAAGCTAACCTGCGTTACGAGTTTCAATAGGAGGCTCGTATTGTTGAGCTCTTGAGCCGTCGCGATGCCACGCATTTATAACAGGCGCGCCGAGGGAGTACGATAAGACCATGATATTCGAAACAGCTCAGCTTCGAACTCTTGTCGCTATCGTTGAAACAGGAAGCTTTACCAAGGCTGCGGCCAAGGTTAACCTTACGCAACCTGCTGTAAGTCTCCATATCAAGCGCTTGGAGGATCAGGTCATGCGCAAGATCCTTGATCGCGACGGACGCCGGGTGGCTTTGACTCAGGACGGCGAAATTCTCTACGCATTTGCGAGGAAGATTCTTGCCCTCCACAGCGAAGCTGAATCTGCATTCGAGGATTCCGAGATCAGCGGGCGCGTACGCCTCGCGGCGCCGGAATATTATGATTCCAAAGTCTTGGCTTCGCTGCTGGCGCATTTCGTGCGGAAGCATCCCGAGGTGAAGCTGGAAGTCACAATAGCGCTTGGGCCCGAGATCGAGGCGGCGATCGAAGAGGGCGAAGTTGATGTCGCCATTCTCAATTACGAGGTCGGTCAGGCTGACGACCCCATTCTTGATCAGGATAGACGCGTCTGGGCAGCTTCAGCTGATTTTTGCTATTCTCCAGATAAGCCTTTGCCGCTCGTGCTTTTTCCTAGTTTTTGCGACTGGCGGAACTTGGTGACGAACCTTCTGGATCAGCACGGGATCGCCTGGACCGTGGTTCTGTCAAGCGGCGGCGTGGCCGGTCTGATTGCAGGGATCGAGGCGGGGCTTGGCGTTTCGGTTCTCCCAGAAAAGGCGCTTGCCGGCTCTCTCCGGGACGTCGGATCACTTTACGGTCTGCCGGTCTTGCCTTCGTTTGAGTACAGGCTTTTCGAAAGCCAATTCGCCCCGCCGGCGGCGCGGCGGCTCGCTTTCGCAATCAAAGAAGTCTTTAGCCAGGAACAGGCGCAAAGAGAAGCTTCGAGCGTGATCCTCTTCAGATATCCCCGAGCAGTTCAGCTTTAGAAAGCTCAGCAAAGCCTTCCCCCCGCCCTCGATCATGGGATTTTCCATAAAGTCGAACGCATCAACCGGCGCGTCTTCGCGCCGCCGGCAGAGTGAAATCCTCTCACGCGAGGACCTTTCCCGCTATCCCCAGTGGGCGCAGGCGTTTGGCAGCAAGCGAAAAGATCGCCGTTATTACGAACTTGTCGAAGATACGATCAACCCGGAGTTCAAATATGGGTATTTCGGCTTGCGTGAGGGCGACGGCTCGGTCTCAGCCTTCCAGCCCTTTTTCATTGTCGATCAGGACATTCTTCTCGGCGCCCATCCCCGGCTCACATCTTTGGTGGGAAGCATCCGGCGCGTTTGGCCTCGCTTCATGGTTCTGCGGACGCTGATGGTGGGATGCGTCGCCGGAGAGGGGCATATCGACGATGGCGACGAACCAAAGCGCCGCTGCCGGAGGGAATGTCTTGCGCGCGAACTGCCGGACCATGCCCACACATTGAAGGCGGACCTTATCGTCCTGAAAGAGTTCCCGGCGCGGTATCGTGGAGTGCTCCGCTGCTTTGTTTCGAACGGCTTTGTGAGGACTCCGAGCCTCCCGATGACTCGGCTTAACATCGATTACGAAAGCTTCGAGGATTACGAGAGGCGGGCGCTGAAAAGCGCGACGCGCGCCAAGCTTAGACGGAAGTTCAAAGCCGCTGAAAAAGACGCGCCGATCGTGATGGAGATAGTGACCGACGTTTCGGCTGTCATAGACGAGATCTATCCTCTCTACCTGCAGGTCTATCACCGGTCCAAACTGCGTTTCGACAGGCTGACGAAAGACTATTTTGTCGGCCTTGGCGTGAAGATGCCGGACAAGGCGCGCTTCTTCCTCTGGCGTCGGAATGGAAGGATTGTCGCCTTCACCCTGTGCATGATCGAGGAAGAGACTCTCTACGCCGAATATATCGGGCTCGAATACGCGGTGGCCCTCGACCTGCACCTCTACCATTATGCCGTGCGTGACATGATCAACTGGGGGATCGCCAACGGCTTCAAATTCTTCGGAGCAGGCGCCCTGAACTATGATCCGAAGCTCCAGATGCGGCATTGCCTCGATCCGATCGATCTCTATGTGCGGCACCGCTCCACGGCCGTTAACGCCGTCCTGAAGCGGCTTCTGCCGCTGCTCGACCCGACGAGGCGGTATCCGATCCTGCGCAAATTTCCCAACTACGACGAACTTTGGGCGGCTTGACTCGGCTTGCAGCAGTGCCGTCGCATTCATGCAGTCTAAGTCAGGGAACAAGATCGCCACCTCTGCGTCGTCCCCGCTAAGCCAGCGAGAGCATGAGGACGAGGTGTTTCCGATGACAGTCGCTTGCGCGACCTTGCCTCCGTAAGCTGGCACGGAGGCGTTGCTTAAAATCCGGTGAAAATTGGTTTCGTTTTGTAAAACAGCCTATAAGTAAGTATAAAACTATCTCCGTTGAAGTCCCGATTTTACGGTGCCGCCATAAGCGCTTTTTCAGGCTTTTTTCAAAAATTGCGTTTTCTTGTCTCTGTTTGAAGTAAAGTTACATAGATCAGGTGGTTAATTTTGACGGAATGCGCTAGCCTGGCAGAATGCGCGCTGCTGGCCGAGGTTGTGTGAAAACGCGGCAGTTTGCGCGACTGGAGCGGGCGTCGTATCCGCATTCTGAGCAATGAATGCGATGTTACCGGCCGCTGCCGTCAGGCAGCGATTGCTCGAAGGAGCGGTTTC
>JBAVVQ010000427.1:0-2449 GCA_049697375.1 Rhodomicrobium sp. | reverse complement strand
ACCGGCGCCTATACGCGCCGCGATGGACGCGCGGTCGCACGCGATCTCGAACTCGTCTACTCCTATTTTCCGCGCCTCAAGGAGCGGCGCAAATTGCTAGCAGGCTACACGTCCGGCGGCGAGCAGCAAATGACGGCCGTCGGCCGGGCGCTGATGTCGCGCCCGAAGATGATCCTGCTCGACGAGCCCTCGATGGGGCTCGCGCCGCACCTGGTTGAGGAGATTTTCGAGATTGTGGGGCGGCTCAACCGCGAACAGGGCCTCAGCGTGCTCGCGGCTGAGCAGAACACCAGCATCGCGCTGCGCTATGCGCGTTACGGCTACATTCTGGAAAGGGGCCGGGTAGTGCTTGATGGCGAGGCGGCCGCGCTCAAGGCCAATGAGGATGTGAAAGAGTTTTATCTTGGCATGCCGGCAGGAGAGCGGAAATCTTTCCGCGCGGTAAAGCATTACCGGCGCCGCAAACGCTGGCTGGCTTAAGTGTGGTTCACCTATCGGCACCACGCTCAATAACGAACTGGGCATCGGCTTTTGGCGGGCCGACGCTGACCATTTGACTGCTACACACTCGCCCAATGTTTTTGAGCCTTGGTGACCGTCTCACGATCGATTTTGTATTCTCCGCGATTGTATTTATCCCATGCGGCTTGCGCCGCCATCCAGCCGACCTCATAGCCCTTATCGAAGTTCGCCTGGCTCCAAGCGAAGTTCGTGTGAGCGCCGAAATCCATCTCCACGATCTGGCCGGTCCAGGGTGGCTTCCTGGCGAGCCTCGCATGGTATTTGAACAGCTTGACATCGTCGTCGCCTACTGTCGCGCAGAACAGCATGCAGAGATTTCCCATCGCATCGCAAAGATTGTGTGGCGGTCTGATCTGTTTTTGGTTGACAATCTTGCTGACCCAGATCTCGTCCAGCTCCGCTCCATTGTCGCCAAGCATGAGAGGAGTGTCGTCCAGCAAATTCTCGAAGTTGACGGTGTCGACGAGCGCGCCTTCGCAATATTCCGAGCCGTCAAAAGTGACTGTTTCCTCGATGTAGGGAAGGGCCGAGCACGCGCAAAGGCTCTCCGGCGAGATGGGTTTGTAGGAGTCACTGATTACCCGGTTGGCGAAAAGCTGGAGCTGCTTGGAGTTCAGATTAAAGGCGTTGTGGAAGATGAAGGGCTTGCGGTTTTTTAGCTCCTCGATTTGCATGGAATTCAGGAGGCTGGAGCCCTTGTAACAAGTTTTGGTCAAGCCACTCAAGTTAGACAGGTACATCAAAGATGTCAGAAAGCGGCTGTATGGATGCGCGGCTAAGAATTCCAGCAAGAACTTGCTGAAATCTCCTTCATTCCACCGCTTTGTGTCGCCGAGGAAGGCAAAGGAATCTTTCGCCACGGCCATGATTCGGTCGGGCAGCACGATGTCGCGGTAGCTCTCTGGGTTCGACAGGAATTCCATCGTCGCTCGGGAGAGCGCCACAATGTCAGGACCAAACACCGCGTTAATCGGAAATCGTTCATAGGAAATATCGTCACGGAACACTTGTTCGCGAAAGAAACTCCTTGTCTGTTCGGCCTGCTTTCCTTCCTCGCACCGCTGGTAGTAAATGCCGACCCATGCGCCGATGCAGGAAAGCGCCCAGATGTCGAAGCTGATCTTTGCTTCCTGCTCGAAAAAAGCTAGAGCGCCTATGTGAAGCGCGGCTTCGGGGCCTCCACCTGCGAGAGTGATCGCTCTTCGAGGGATTGCGTGCATGGTGTGCCTCCATCTCCGACACTCGTCGTCTTCTCCCTATCAAGTTCACCGTCTTCGTCAATACTCGCAGCTTCTGCATAAACAGTATGGCCGGTCGATCTCGCGGCAATTGCGGCAGGTACTGTAGGGTACTTTCTTTTCAGGTTTCTCTATTTGAGATTTATCAATATTTAAGAGCTTCCACAGAATGGCCCGTAGTCCGGTTTCAGATCCGCAAAGACCACAGCCTTGCCTTCGCGTGAATAACTGATCGCACGCGCACTTCCGGCCAGCAGGAATGAAACATCGGTGGAGGTATCACCGTGGCCCAGGATCTGTTCGCCCGCAGCATAGCTGCGCCATTTGCACTTCCCGGCCACGCTCTGCAGAGCGGCATCGGACAGTTTTTCGAGGATCCGGAGCCGCTTGAGCCTGATTACGCGCTCACTATGAAGCAAAAGGGCCTCCCTTGAGCCAGACCAGAATGCGGCCTCGCAATAAGCACGTCAACAGGCGTTAGCCAACGACCGCATCCTATTCATTCACCTGTCCACTTTCCTGGTGCACGCCGTAGTGGGTTGGGAAATACCAACGACGCCCTGGGGTCTTGTAGGGCACACTTCCCCCATGGCCAGCAAAGTGGGCAGGCATAATCGGAGGAACGAGGATTGTCCACGCTTCCTCAGAGTAACTCGAAGGAGATCGTTATGCCCCTTAATCTTTCCAAA
>JBAVVQ010000426.1:0-16513 GCA_049697375.1 Rhodomicrobium sp. | reverse complement strand
TTGAAAAGCGGCGAGCGCGAAATTGCTGATTTCAAGCTGATGCTGCTGGGCAATGGGCGCGTGGGTAAGACGCAGATTTGCCGGCGCTTGCGGGGTAAGGATTACGACGAGAGAGTTCCCTCGACGCACGGCGTCAAGATCGACCCCGCACCGCTGACGGCGCTCCGCGATCCCGCCACGCTCAGGATCTGGGATTTCGGCGGCCAGGACATTTATCACAGCACGCATGCGTTGTTCTTGAAGTCGCGCGCCATTTTCATGCTGGTCTGGACACCCGAGTCGGAGGCTATTCATTACCACGAGCACGGCGGCTTTCCGTTCCGCAATCAGCCGCTCGGCTATTGGCTGGATTATGTGCGCGAATTTGGTGGCGAGGATTCGCTGGTGATCGTGGTGCAGGCGCGGTGTGACGTGCGTGAACAGGAACCGCCTCTGCCGCCAGCGGCTGAGAAAGCGCTTGAAGCATTTCCATGCAAGGACGTGCTGCGTTACAGCGCAAAGGAGAATCGTCGCCGCGCCGCGCTGGACGAGGCGCTGGCCGAAGCTGTGCAATGGCTGAGGCGCAAGGTGGCGGTGATCGGCGCCGGGCGCGCGGCCGTTAAAGCGCGGCTGGAAGAGATATATGCCGAGGGCAAGCAACTCATCTCGCAGGACGAGTTCCTCGCTATTTGCGAAGAGGCTGGCGATGTCAGCTCGCCGCTGCTTCTGCTCGACTATCTGCACAACATCGGCTCGGTGTTCTATCGCGAGGGCCTGTTCGGCGACGACATCATACTCGATCAAGCCTGGGCGCTGGACGCGGTCTATGCCGTGTTTGACCGCGAGTCCAAGGCGTTCAAGAACATCGAGCGCTATGGCGGGCGCTTCCGCCGTTCTGATCTCGCCGAATGGGTTTGGCAAAAGCACAGCGAGGAGGAGCAGAAGCTGTTTCTCAGCTTCATGGAGCAATGCGGGATCTGCTTCCCCTACCGGCGCGGCGACAAGGATGTGGAGGCCGAATACATCGCGCCCGACCTGCTTCCCGCCCGCGACGACCCCGCGATAGAAGAACAGCTTCGCCAGAAATGGGACGAGCGCTGCGACGCGGAAGCGACGCTCACATACGAGCTGTTGCCGCCAGGGCTGATGCGGTCGCTAATCTCGAAGATTGGCGAAAAGGCCGGGCTTGCCGCCGAATATTGGCGCGACGGCTTCTATTTCTTCGACCGGGAGACGGGCGCCCGCGCGCGCGTCGAGCAGCGTTACACCAAAGGCTGGTCGGGGGAGATTCATATCCAGACGCAGCGGGGGCAGGCGGAGGCGCTGCTTGAGCTACTCTTGAAGTTCATCGACGACCGCCACGTCGCGATTGGCGCGCGGCCCTCAAGCCGGACCGTGGCCCCGCGAGCGCGCGAGGAAGCATCAGGAGCGACGAAGGAGGTGGAAATCAAGCCCGTGGCAGAACCTTCAACCAAAACCGAATATTTCGTCTCCTATGCCTGGGGCGATGCCACACCGGAGGGCCGCGACCGCGAAGCTGCTGTAGATCGCTTCTGCGCCGAGGCCGAGAAGAAAGGCATAAAAATCATTCGTGACAAGACTGCCATGCGCTATGGCGACAGCATTTCCAAGTTCATGAACCGCCTCGCTCAAGGAGATCGCATTTTCGTCTTCCTCAGCGCCAAATACCTGAAGTCAGCCTTTTGCATGAATGAATTGCACCAGATATGGCGCAACTGCAGCGAAAGCGGCGCTAAATTCATCGACCGCACACGCATTTACGTGCTTCCTTGCGCCAACATAAAGACGATGGAAGAGCGCGCTGACCATGCGAAATATTGGCGGGATGAGTTGAAGCGGTTGGAGCGACTGGTCAAACAGCACGATCTGCGCGACATCGCAGACGAGGACATTGCCGACTATCGCTTCATGTCCGAGTTCGCCAACAAGACCGCAAACATTCTGCGCCTCGTGCAGGATACGCTAAGGCCCCAATCCTTCGACGAGTTCGTGAAATACGGCTTCGACGATCCGCCGTCGCGCTGAGCCCGCGCTTCACCGC
This sequence comes from Rhodomicrobium sp., assembly GCA_049697375.1. GTDB lineage: Bacteria > Pseudomonadota > Alphaproteobacteria > Rhizobiales > Rhodomicrobiaceae > Rhodomicrobium. The sequence continues at coordinate 14,472 of JBAVVQ010000426.1, read as the reverse complement.
ACGAGCGCCTTGCAGGACATGATGAGGATGCTATATCAGGCGCCGTTCCATCCAATTCGCTTTCCCGGATATTGAGCTGACACATGGCAGACGCTGATACGCTTTCAAAAGAACCCGCCGCAGAGACGCATTCGTTTCAGGCTGAGGTCGCCGAATTGCTTCGGCTGATGGTGCATTCGGTCTACACGGAAACCGACATCTTCCTGCGCGAGCTTATTTCCAACGCGTCCGACGCTTGCGACCGGCTCCGCTACGAGGCCATCGCAACCCCGGGACTGATCGCGGACGGCGCGCCCTTTGTCATCCGCATCACGCCCGACAAAGACAAGGGTACGCTCACCATCTCCGATAACGGCATCGGCATGGGGCGGCAGGAGCTCATCGACAATCTCGGCACCGTCGCCCGCTCCGGCACCCGCGCTTTCATGGAGAAGCTCGCAGAGGCGAAAGATGGCTCGGGCCTGATCGGTCAATTCGGCGTCGGGTTCTACTCGGCTTTCATGGTGGCGGATCGCATCGAAGTCGTGAGCCGGCACGCGGGCGCGAAGGAGGCTTGGGCCTGGACCTCTTCGGGAGGCGGCGGTTTCGAGATCGCGCCGGCGAGCGAAGCGCAGGCGGCGCGAGTTCCCCGCGGCACGGAGATCGTGTTGCACCTAAAGGAGGATGCGAAGAAATATCTGGAGCCGTACGAAATCAGGCGCGTCGTCTCGACCTATTCGGATCACATCCTGTTCCCGATCGAACTCGTCGACGCGGAAGGCAAGCCTGAACAGATCAACGCCGCGAGCGCCATCTGGCAGCGGCCAAAATCCGAGCTGAAGCCGGAGGAATATAAGGAAGCCTACCGCTCGATTTCGCACGCCTTCGATGAGCCGGCCATGACGCTGCACTATCGCGCGGAGGGCCGGCAATCCTACGCTGTTCTCCTGTTTGCGCCATCGACCCGGCCCTACGATTTGTTTGACCCGGTCCGGCAGTCGCATGTGAAGCTTTATGTGCGGCGTGTCTATATCACCGACGGCGCGGAACTGCTTCCTTCGTACTTGCGCTTCATGCGCGGCGTGGTCGACAGCGAAGACCTGCCGCTCAACATCTCGCGCGAAATGTTGCAGAACAATCCGCAGGTTGCGCAGATGCGCAAGGCGCTGACGGGCCGTGTTATTGGAGAGCTCGAAAGCCTCGCCGGCAAGGACGCAGATGCTTTCAAGAAAATCTGGGATGCGTTCGGCGCGGTCATCAAGGAGGGCCTTTACGAGGATCGTGAAAGGCGCGACGCGCTCCTCAAGCTTGCGCGCTTCACCACCACCGTTGGCGGCGACCGGACGCTCGAAAACTATGTCGCCGATCTGAAGCCCAATCAGACCGAGATTTATTATCTCGCAGGCGAGAGCGCCGAGCGGCTCCGGTCCAATCCCAAGCTCGAAGCGGCGAAGAAGCGCGGCGTCGAGGTGCTGCTGCTGAGCGATCCGGTCGACTCATTCTGGACCGCCCTGCCGCTCGACTTCGGCGGCAAGCCCTTCAAATCGCTCAGCAAGGGCGATGTCGATTTCGGGCTCGTGCCTTTGCTCGAAGAGGCGCCGAAAGAGGAGTCGAAGCTCGATGAGCCTGACGCGGAAGCTGTCATCGGAGCCGTGAAGACGGCGCTCGGCGAGCGTGTCTCAGAGGTGCGCGCCTCTCAGCGGCTTGCGGACAGCCCGGCCTGTCTCGTCGCCGCGAAACATGGGCCTGATCTGGAAATCGAGCGCCTCTTGGCGCGCCAGGGACGCGGCGTTGGCGCAAAGCCGATCCTGGAGCTGAATTTTCGTCATGCCCTTGTGAAAGCCATCGCCGCCGCGATGAAGGAAGCGCGTCAGGACGACGTCAACGATCTTTCCGAGCTTCTGTTTGAACAGGCGCAAATCCTTGACGGCGAGACGCCCGAGGACCCCGCGGCCTTCGTTGCGAGGTTGAACCGGCTCGTCATAAGAGGGTTTGGCGCCCTGTGAGGGTCAACGATCGGTTAAAATTGGCTTTGTTTGGTAAAATGGCATAAAGTAAGTATATAAACATTTTTTTTTGGCGCTGCCCACCGAGAACGGCCATGGCGCAACGCGTTGCGCCTGCCGCAACACGCGATCTCATCCTGAGCCTGTCGAAGGATGAAGCCAAAATCTGGGACGACGGCGCACAGGGCCCCCACCGGGTCACAAAAATCTCAACCGGCCTTAACGCCGTTCCTCGGCTTCAATCTACCCGCGCCAAGACCTGCTCCAGCGCCGCAAGGAACTTCCGCCAACCGCCCTTGGCGCCCTCGTTGAATTGCGGCTGACCCGGCCGGAACCCCGACTGCTCCAGGCGCAGACGGGTCCCTGCGCTCGTCGGGGTGAGAGTCCAAGTGACGATACTCTCCAGACCATAGGCCGCCCACGTGTAAGACAGCGTTTTGTTCGGCTCGGCTGCCAAGACCTTACAATTGACGGCGCCCCAGTCTGCGCGAAGAGTGAAGGCGTGGTCCACGACAGGCTTGAAGTCGTTCTTCATGAGCCACTTCTCGATCAGCAGCGGTTGCGTGAGCCCGCGCCAGACCTTCTCCGGCGGAAAAGGGACCTCCCGTTCGACAACGACGGAGAGCGTTTCGGTCGAGGGTTTGTTCATTGATCCATCCTTCTTCATGTCGCGGGGACTGCTCACGCGACGAGCCCGAGGCGCGAGGGCGCTTTGTAGCCTGGAAACACGGCCGCATTCATCGGCGCGCCTCCGTGATGCTCCAAAAGTTCCGTGAGAACATGCCGGTAATCGGTTTTCACAGCGAGATCGACGCGCTCTTCCAGCGCCGCTTCCTCAAGGCTCGGCCAAGGCCCGAGGATGCGGCCGCCCTTGACGCCGCCGCCCATGATGATCATCACGCCGCCGCGCCCGTGGTCGGTGCCCCCGCTCTTGTTCGCTCTGAGGCGGCGTCCGAACTCGCTATAGGCGACGAGCGTGACCCTGTTGTGATAGGCGGACATGTCGTTCCAGAACGCGCCGAGGCCGCCCGAAAGCCGCTGCACATTGTTTTGAAAGCGGCCCTGCTGGTTCTCATGCGTGTCCCAGCCGCCAATATCGACGCTCGCTGCGGTAAGGCCGACGTCGAGCTTGATGAGGCGCGCCACGGTGCGCAAGCCGCGCCCCAGATCGCCCGTTTTGTCGTAGCCTTCTTTTTGATCGAGATAAGGAGCGAATTTCCCGTCTGAGGCGCGAGGCAGCTTGCCGGAGACGAGCTTCGCCGCTTCCAGGGCGCGGGCACCGGCGGCTCCGGCCGCCCCGGGCGCTTGCTTATAAAGCCGTTCGATGGCTGCGGCGCTCTTGCCGTCCCAGGGCAGCGGCACGCCATTGGCGAGATCCGCAGCTGAGAATGCGCCGTCAAAGCCGCCGAACTCGCCGGCGAGCGAACCAGACGCGGAAACTCCCGGAAGGCCTGTCGTTTTTTGCTTTGATTGCGCAAGATACCGGGCGAGCCAACCCCCTTTGACATGGGCAAGCGCCGCGCCGTCCGCCGCGCCGTGGTCCATGATGTCGGTCGCCACGAAATGGCTGCGGTTCGCTTCCGGAATGCCGGCCGCATGGACGAAGGCGAGCGCGCCCGACTTGTAAAGCTCTGCAAGGTCCGCGGCCGCCGGATGCAACCTCCAGTCGATATTGGGAGACGCCGCGGCTTTCAGCGCGTGGCCGGCGAGGTCGCCATCAGCAAGGACGCGCAGCTCCGCCGGGCGCGCGGTCACGAGGTTTCGATCGTTGGCGGGGCACAGGAGGTTGAGGCCGTCGCAGGCGCCCCGCATATGGACGACGACGAGAATGCGCGGCTCGGTTTCAGGCGCGGCTGCAAACGCAAGCTGACGCAAGGCGCCCGCTTCAAGCGTGAGAAGCGAGCCGCCGCCCGCCAGCGCGCCTTTCAGAAAGTTGCGACGGTCCAATAGCATAACAGCCTCACGTCATCTGAAATTGGGGCGCGGCGGCGCAGAGACCGGCGATCTGGGCTAGTCGCTTCTCGTCCGCGATTGATTGCGCCGGATCGACGCCAAGATCCGCGACGAAAGTCTTCGCTTTCGCGTTGGGGCCGGCGAAAACCGAAAACCAGTGGGCGACGCGCTCGCCGGTTTCAGAGGCCGCCCCTTTATTGAGCGTGAGCGCCTTCGGCTGGCCGGTATTCCACGCATTCGTGGCGAGCCTCGTGACCAGCACCCAGCGCTCGCGAAGGTGCTCGGGCGTAAGATAATAGTCCGCGCTCGCCGGACGCCCATCGGGAGAATGCCAGCCGAAAAGGCGTTGGCCGCAAAGCCCAAGCTGGTGGAAGAGCGGTTGCGTCGGCGTCAACTCGATGCCCGTGACGCGGGCGAAGCTTACCGCAAGCGCGAGCGGCGATTTCGGCTTCATGCCGCGCGAGGCCGCAAACGCCGCCGACAAGGCGATGTGCTTGATGACAAGCGCAATCTGGTCCGGCTTCTTCGCGCTCTCCACCCAGACCTTGGCGGCGCTGTCGACGAGACTTTGCGGAGGGGCGTCGCTCACGAAACGGCGGCACAGTTTGAAGGACAGAAAGCGCGCGGTTGCGGGATGGAACGCGACAAGGTCCAGCACCTTGCGGCCATCCGACATCGGCGCCGCGAAGGGCTCGAACTCAGTCGCCAACACGCGCTTCTGATAGCCGTCGTGCCAGCCTTCAATATAGGTGAACTTGCCGGTGCGCGGCAGTTCGGTCGAGCCATCGAGGCGCTGGCCGTTCTCGACCGTCCAGCCGGTGAAGGCGCGCGCGGCCTCATAGACGTCTTCGTCGATATAGCCCTGAGGAGCGCCGTCGCTGGCGCCTGGCACATCGCGCCATCGGTCGTACTTGTCGTTGAGATAGGCGTCACGGCCGAGCGTATGCAGCTCCATGAGTTCGCGCGCATAGTTCTCATTGGCGGCGCCAGCCCGTGATGATGCATTCGAGAGATAGATGAGCATGGCCGGGCTTTTCGCGACAGCTTCGAGCAAATCGCGAAAATTACCGAGCGCGTGGGGCCGGATGGCGTCGCGGTCGTAGGAGGGAAGGGCGCAGCCGATCCTTTTGTCGTCGCTCGCGAGAACGTTGAAGTGGTCGTGCCAGAAGCCGACCGTCTGTTCGTAAAGCTGGGCCCGGCTATGGGCGGCGCGAAAAACCGTGGCTGCGACCACCTCCTGATAAGGCCGCGCCAGTTCTTCCTGGGGATGGGCTGCTTTGGATTCGAGAAAAGCCCACGGCCTCTCGATGGGGGCATCAAGATAGGTCAACGGCCGCATTTCATCCATGGCTGGCCAATTGCGGGTATCGCCATTGGGCGCTGGCTCGCCGCTTCCTGCGCCATATTTGATGTGAAGCTTGAACGCGCGAAGGCGCCCGTCGAGACCGGCGTCGCCCCGGATCTTGGGATCGAGCTGCCGTGCGACCCACGCTGCAAGACCGGCGCGGCTGACGTCAACGGCGTCTTCGGTGTGCGCCGCGTAGCTGAGGCGCGACAAGGGAAAGTCTAAAACGTACATTGGAGAGAGCTGCTCGAGTTTATGCAATTCTAGCAGCGGTTCGAGCCTGCTTTATGGCGCGCCGTTTCCAATATTGTATCGCTTTTTTGCATAGGCCGGCTTCGGCGCGTGGCAGGTAAACTTCTAAAGATTGCTTTCGCAGTTCGTCCTGCCGTGATTACAGGAGACCCTTCGCTCACACCTGTTCGCGGTGCCTGGAACGCGTTCCAAGGTCCGATCGAACTGGGGCGCCCATGTCAGGCAAATCTTTGTCGAAGGTTGGGAAACAGGCCTCCCACATTGCGGAGATAAGCAGTCTCGGCGGAGCCGGTTTCGTCAAAACCTTCGCGCCCGGCCAAGCTCGCCTTAAGCTGTCCACATCCGCATAGCCGGTATAAAAGACAATCCCTACACCCAGTTCGTCAAGCGCGCGCGCCGCAGGAAACACCTCGCCATCGCGCAGGTTCACGTCGAGCAGCGCCGCCGACACCGGAAAGGCGGAAATCATAAAAAGCGTTTGTTTTAAAGTCGCAGCGGGACCAATGATCTCCGCGCCTGCGTGCCGTAAAATTTGCCTCACGTCCAAAGCAAGGATCGCATCGTCTTCCGCTACCAAGACGCGTGCGCCTCGCAAAGAGTGATCGACCGCCTTCATTTCTCTTTTCCCCCCGCCCCGTAGCAGGACGCAATTGGCCAACTAAAGTCTGATCTTGCCCGTAGCAATGATGCAAGCAGCAAAGGGTTCCCACCCCACGAGCTGAAACGGTGCAAAAAACGTAATGGAGACATGTTTGCTCCAGGGATTGGCTGCGCGCGAACTCGGGCGCCGTGGCCGCATGTTTGCCTTCAACTAAGAAGGAAGGCGAGCGAAAGTTCCAGCCACCGCCATCTTTGGGCTGCCTGCGCGATGGCTTTGACCGCCGTACGGCGGAAGCTTGACGGCTAACCATAAGGTAGCGATGGCGGCTGGAAAATAGACAGCTCTGCTTCAGTTTGACGCGGCCTGGATCAAAACTTGTTCTTTGCTATTATAATGCCGGGATCAAGGGAATGAGTGGGCATGTACTTCATCATCGAATATGTCGATACAGTCACCGGGATCGAGGGTGAAGCCTTATCGTGGGAGTTCGCCAAAACAGCGGATGAGGCCACCATCAAAGCCAGGGCCCATTTTCTTCTTTTCAAGGCTCGATTTGGAGCGCAGGGCTACCGCATTCTAAGCCCCGCAGGATTGCCTCTTGCCTGTGGGCCGGCGGCGCCCGAATTGGATGCATACGATTCCGTCGCCATCGAGCCGCTCCTGAAGGGAGATCATGTCGAGAAGCGTCATCGCTTCTTCACACGAGGTCTACACATTGGTCAGCGTTTCGGTTGGGCGAATTTCGGCCACTGCAAATCCATTTCGGGACGGGCCCCAAAAGGCAGGGTACTTCCCACCAAAGCCGCTGCGGAGTGAGAAGGGCCGGGCATTGGCGCGCCGATAACGCAGCATGCCCAAGCGCTTGTAAGAAGGCTTTGATGTCCGAACGCCAGCAATCGCTCAACTGAGCGCAAGCCTAGCCGGCAAGCGTGTGCTTGTTGTCGAGGGCGATGGGCTCATTCCTCATCTGTTATCGCCTTGCCAAAGCCGGGAGTCCATCGCGAGAGGCCACGCTTCGTTCCAAGCTTCAAGTTCTCTCCGATAGCGGCTCATAAGGTCGGTTCCCGGCAAATTGGGATCATCGACATGCAGACGGACCGCGATTTCATGATACGCGTCCAGGTTGTTCAGGTCGGGTCTGGGAAGGGAGCCGCTTTTGTAATCGTCCCACATACCTCTATAAAGGCCTTCCAGCTTTTCAACGAGAAGAGGCGTCTTGAAGAGGAGGCACGATCCGCGCTCAGCCGCCAGCTTTTGCTTGAGGCCATCCAGCGCCTTGGGATTTCGTCCCAGCTCGACAGCCTTCGCGGTATAGGCGCCAAGATCGATGCAAATCAGCTCGCCAATCCCGGCCGCGCTGACGAGACTTGAGCAAACCCTCGACGCGAAACTTGAGCCGGGCAGCGTCAAGACCGGCGTCCCCATCCATAGGGCGTCGGCCGCCGTTGTGTGTGCGCCATAGGGAAAGGTGTCCAGGAATAAGTCTGCGAGGGCATAGCGCGCGATGTGCTGCGGATTGGGCTTTTTCCTCGCGAAGATAAGCCGCTCGGGCGAGACGCCGCATTGCTGCCCTAGACTTCGCAATCGCGCGTTGACCTCCTCGGTGCTCTCAAGAAGCCAGAGGACGCCGTTACGGCCGACAGGATCGTCATCCAGCTCCGGAACATTTCGGGGATTAACTTTTGCGTTCCATTGAGACAGCAATAAACAACTGCATCATCAGGCAGGTTTTCCTCCCGCCTGCTTGGGCGGTTGGCGACAAGCCTCTTTCGATCATTAGGCTGATAACATGGCAGCCGGACGACCTTCTCGGAGTAGAAGATTTCATGAGTCTTCGGAATTATGTGTTCATCAGCTATAATGTAGTGATGGTATGGGGCGCCCATCGTTCCCGGGAAGCCGAACCAGTTCACCGTTATCGGCGCTGGCCGCAAGGGAAAGAGATGGGCTCGCGCATCTTTGGTATAACCATTGAGATCCACGAGAATATCAACCCCGTCATCCGCGATTTTCTTTGCGGCTTGCTCGTCGCTGAGGCGGTTTATGTCGGTCCACTTGTCCGCGCTGCTCTTTAGTCTGGCCTGGGTTGGATCGTGGCGATCGATCCCGCAATAATAGGCATAAATCTCGAATGACTGCCGGTCATGCTGCTCGAACACATCGGTCATCGCAAAGCCGACCGCATGTTCCCGCAGGTCCGAGGAGATGTATCCTATGCGCAGCTTGCTTCGCGGCGCGGCATCAGCAAAGCGCCAGCGCCGCGGAGGCGTCTTCGGCAAACCGACAAGGTCCTTATTATACTTATAAGCTCGCGCGAGTTGGAATATTGGATCGTCACTAAGGTTGGCGAGCGATAGTGGCGCGATCCCTGCCAGAAGTGTCTTCGAAGGGATGTGATCGGAGCTTTCGACAGCGGGCCATTTGCATTGCCGTTGGCGCAAAGAAATCCAATGCTGTATCGCTTCCGGTTGCGCAGCGCTGATCTCGAGAGACTGCTTCAAGGCCTCTTCGGCGAGAGCATTTTGCTCTTGGCCCTCCAAGACGCGGCCGATCTGGTGCAAAACCGTAAGCTTATTTTTGACCGATTCGCCATTCACGGGCTGCAAGCGCTCTACAAGCGTAAACCACGTGGACAGCGCAGGTTTTATCTCGCCTCTGTCTTCAAGAATGCGTCCCAGGTTGATGTAAGAAGACGCAAAATCCGGGTTGAGCCGAAGGCATTCTCTAAGAACGTTCACAGCTCCGGCGCGATCGCCCAAATCGGCGAGCGTGACTGCATAATTAAAATAGATGGTATAGAGGAGGGGGTGGCTTTCATTATAGGACATCCAGCATTTGTAGAGCGAAGCCGACCACTCAGGATCTCTCTTGCCATTATGCTTTTCTGCATTCGTAAGTAATTCGATAATGGACCACGATTTTATAAGGTCTTCTAAATTCTGAGCCCCGTATGATTCGGCCCCGGCTCGTTCAATGACTGTCATGGTTTCTTCCCCATTCGAATGAGGCGCTCGCTGAACTGGGCGGCCAATGGGCCAGCTGACGCGCGTTTGATGTAACTTACCTTGCCCCTCACGGATCGGATGCTGGGCGCAGCAGTTCATTCGCTGTTATCAAACTAACACCGTCGAACTTGCGCGGATCTTGTACCGGTAGTGGTCACTTCGTAACGCGCGAAGCCAGCCATGATCGCCGTGTCGCCGGGCGGTCTAAAGACAACGGGAGGGCGCTTATGCCCTCCCATTTGCCTGTACGCCTTATCCGCGGGAAGTCCTGTCTTCGTCCGTGGCAACTGGGTCAGGACATCCCGCGGGGCGTACTAGGGGAACGATCAGTCGGCTAAGTCAGCGATAAAAGCAAGCTCACCTCCGCAGGTGTCATCGCTTTGACCTGTGTAGATGTGAAGGCATTGAGCTGGGTGGTCGCCAGATTGCCGAACTGTGTCGTCGATAGTCCGGCGATCTGGCCGGTCGATAGTTTTGTTATGTCAAGGATGTCGAGGTTTGCCGTCGGCAGAGAGTTCAGCTGCGAGGTGGTAAGCCCCTGCACCTTGGGTGGTGGTCAGGCTCGTTAGCTGCGTCGCCGAGAAATTGCCGAACGCCGTCGTGGTCAGCGAGCCGATCTGCTTCGCGGTCAGGGCGTTGGCCCGGGCGGTGCTGAAGGCCTGCAGCTCGGTCGAGGTCAGATTGCCGATCTGCGTGGCGGTGAGGGCCGCGACCTGGGCGGTTGTGAACAGGCCGTGCTGTGTGGTGGTGAGGTTGCCGAAGGCGGTCGACAGGCCGCCGATCTGGCTGGTCGACAGGCGCGTCACGTCGAGCGCGTCGAGCTCGGCCGCCGACATGGCGTTCAGCTGCGAAGTGGTGAGACCCTGCGCCTGGGTTGTGGTCAGGCTCGAAAGCTGCGTCGTCGAGAAGTTGTCTATCGCCGTATTTGTCAGCGAACCAATCTGCTTCGCCGTCAACGCTCCAGCCTGCGTCGGGCTGAAGGCCTGCAGCTCGGTGGAGGTCAAATTGCCGATCTGCGTGGCGGTGAGGGCGGCGACCTGGGCGGTTGTGAACAGGCCCTGCTGGGTGGTGGTGAGGTTGCCGAAGGCGGTCGACAACCCGCCGATCTGGCTGGTCGACAGCCTTGTCACGTCGAGCGCGTCAAGCTCGGCCGCCGACATGGCGTTCAGCTGCGAGGTGGTAAGCCCCTGCACCTGGGCGGTGGTCAAGCTCGTAAGCTGCGTCGTCGAGAAGTTGCCGAGCGCCGTCGTGGTCAGCGAGCCGACCTGCTTCGCGGTCAGCGCCCCGGCCTGGGTCGGGCTGAAGGCCTGCAGCTCGGTCGAGGTCAAATTGCCGATCTGGGTAGCGGTCAAAGCGGCGACCTGGGCGGTGGTGAACAGGCCGTGCTGGGTGGTGGTGAGGTTGCCGAAGGCGGTCGACAGCCCCCCGATCTGGCTGGTGGACAGGCGCGTCACGTCGAGCGCGTCAAGCTCGGCCGCAGACATGGCGTTCAGCTGCGAGGTGGTAAGCCCTTGCACCTGGGCTGTGGTCAGGCTCGTAAGCTGCGTCGTCGAGAAATTGTCTATCGCCGTATTTGTCAGCGAGCCGACCTGCTTCGCGGTCAAGGCTCCGGCCTGCGTCGGGGTGAAGGCCTGCAGCTCGGTCGAGGTCAGATTGCCGATCTGCGACGAGGTCATGGCCGAAACTTCAGTGGTCGTCCAGGGGCCGCCCTGTACCGTGCTCAACGTCAGGAGGACGCCGACCGACAATCCTGGCACCGCGGCAGCCGATATGGCTTGAACCTGCGTCGTTTGCAGCGCCTGCTGGTCCGTTGAGTTCAGGGCGTTGATCTGGGTTGCGCTTAGCGCAGCAATTTGCGTGGTGGCTAGAGCTCCTACATCCGTCGTGGAGAGGCTGCCCATCGTCGTAGTAGACAAACTGGCAATCTGTTGGGTAGTCAGCAAGCTTATGTATGTCATTGGAGGGTTCCGATCCCGAAGATTCTGAGGTTACTCGATGCAGTTCCGAACCCGTTTGGCAGTAAGCCGAGTTAGATTTGGCAAATACCGGTAGCCTCTTACGAAAAGAAAAATGGCATCACCTGAAATCAACTCGACGCTTCATTGATCACAAACCTTACGGGCGCTTGAAGTCTGTTGCTCTCAAACAGTACAAAACGCCGTCTGAGGGCGGCTTCGACCCGATTCGTTGGGAGTCCCCGGCACGAAACACGCGGTTCTCTGCGACGGCGGGGGAATATCGATCGCTGCGTGGATGTCCAATGTAGAGGTCATGGGGATGTCCCTTTTTTTGATCTTCGGGACATACCGGGCTGGCACCGGTATACGAGTACGGCTTCATGCCTGCGCGCTCACAACCTTCAGGAGCAATGCACTCGTATACAACCATTAGACGCGGGAATTATAAATTAATGGTTAAATTCTCCGCCGGGGCTCTGCGGGAGAAGCCGTTCGCACTCATCACGAGGTCATCTGAGGCGCAATTCTCAAGGTCCACTCTTAAAACCTCAGGCCTCAGTGAGACTTTCCATCGCACGTCTGCGGCGCAATCGTTTGTGCCGTTTTGTTGCAGATCAGTGATGCGAAATGCTCGATCGTTGGCTGTAAGCCTTCTGCGAGAGGGATGACTGGTTGCCAGTTGAGCCTTGATTTTGCGAGCGTGATGTCGGGCCGCCGTTGTTTTGGATCGTCAGCCGGTAAAGGCAGGAACTGGAGTTCGCTTCGCGACTTGGTCCGCCGCAGAATTTCGAGGGCGAGTTCCTCAATGCTAAATTCGTCCGGATTACCGAGATTGACTGGACCTGTTAAATCCGGGGGACTTTCCATCAGTCGAACCAACCCCTCGATAAGGTCATCGACATAGCAGAAAGAGCGTGTCTGCCTGCCCGTGCCATAGAGTGTGATTGGCTCGCCGCGAAGAGCCTGCATGACGAAGTTGGACACTACGCGGCCGTCTGCGGGGTGCATTCGCGGGCCATAGGTGTTGAAAATGCGAGCGACCTTGATCTCAAGCCCATGCTGGCGGTGATAGTCGAAAAAAAGTGTTTCGGCGCAGCGCTTGCCCTCATCATAGCAAGATCGCAGGCCGATAGGGTTGACGTTCCCCCAATAGCCTTCAGTTTGCGGATGGACAGTTGGGTCTCCATAAACCTCGCTCGTTGAGGTTTGGAGAATGCGGCACTTGAGGCGCTTGGCCAGCCCCAACATATTGATGGCGCCATGCACGCTCGTCTTCGTTGTTTGCACGGGATCGTGCTGATAATGGATGGGGGACGCCGGGCACGCTAGATTATAGATTTCATCGACTTCGACATAAAGCTGTGATGTCGTGACGGATGAATTCAAAGCGAGGCTCGCTGTGGAGATGGTCAATATTGCGTTTTGTGCCGGTGAAAAGATTATCGATGCAGAGAACCTCATGACCCTGGGCTATAAGCTTGTCTATAAGGTGTGACCCCAGGAAGCCTGCGCCGCCGGTAATGAGAATGCGTTTGCGGCTTTCATAAAGTCGAGGCATGAAATATTACCTTCTGTCCTTCGGAATTAATCATTTTACGATGCTAACGCTTCGATAGCCGGGCCCCCGCAGAGCAGAAGGCAGAGTCATGCTCGAGCTGTTTATCCCCTTCGTCTTGTGTGGGGCTGACGCCGCGGTTGGCGGAGGAGTGGCTTGATGCAATGCAGCGTGTCTCGCAGATGCGCGCCTGCCCGACCGGCTTGGCGCCAACGCCCGCTTGGTCTCTCTTTGCGGTGAGCTTCGGTATCTCAGCTATTGACCGGCGTTTCTCCGGCGATCGACCAAGTCTGTCCTGAATGGAGAAGCTTCTGAAGATCGCGTGTCTTGCTTGCTGCAATCTTCTGGCTCAGGGCGGCCATGGCGCCATCGAAGGTCGGCATCGGGTCGCAATAGATAACGCCAAGCGCCAGGGGGAAACTGGCGGCCGGCATATCGATGAGAAGCTGAGCGACTGCTCTGCTCGTTTCATCATGGACGAGCACGTCAGCAGCCTTCCAGTCGCCCCCGGCAACCTCCACGACTTCGAACCGCAGCCGATCTCGATTGAGCCTCAATCCCTTCGCGCCCTTTGAAAAGAGCATCGGTTCGCCATGCTTGAGCCAGATCACGGTATCAGCTTGAGTTTTCTTGTCCGAATATTCGGCGAATGCGCCATCATTGAACACGGGGCAATTTTGATAGATTTCAACAAAGCTCGTTCCTTTGTTGGCATGCGCGCGCTTAAGAAGGGTGAGCAACTCCTTCTGCGCCACATCCACAGCCCGCGCGACGAACCGGCCGCCGGCGCCGAGCGCGAAACGGGACGGGTTTGCCGGCAGCTCGACCGAGCCGAATGGCGTCGATGGCGAGCGTGTGCCTTGCCGGCTGGTGGGAGAGTACTGTCCCTTTGTCAGACCGTAAATCTCATTGTTGAACAGGAGGAGCTGGCAGTCGAGATTGCGCCGTAGCACATGAGCCATATGGTTTCCGCCGATGGACAGTCCGTCGCCATCGCCAGTGACGATCCACACGTCAAGATCAGGATTGGCCAGTTTGATGCCGGTTGCCACCGCCGGAGCGCGGCCATGGATCGTGTGGTACCCGTAAGTTTCGACATAATAGGGAAAGCGGCTCGAACAGCCGATCCCTGATACAAAGACTGTGTTTTCGGGTTTCGCGCCGATCTCCGCCAGCGTGCGCTGAACGGCCTTTATGATCGAATAATCGCCGCAGCCTGGGCACCAGCGTACTTCCTGGCTCGAAGCGAAATCGGCGGCCGTCAAAGGACGGGTGGGAGCGGTTGTATGCATCGTTCTGCCCCTTATGCCAACGCCCGGTGAATCGCGGCTTCTATTTCGGCGATACGGAAGGGCTGGCCGGAAACCTTGTTGAAGGATTTGGCGTCGACGAGATACTGGTCGCGCAAAACCGTCTTGAGCTGGCCGGTATTCATTTCGGGAACAAGGATTCTTTCGTAGCTCTTGAGCAGCGTTCCCAGATTGCGTGGCAACGGCCAGAGATGGCGGATGTGAATGTGGCTGACATCGGCCCCGCTGACGCGTGCGCGCTGCACGCCCTGCTGGATCGCGCCGAATGTAGAGCCCCAGCCAACGACAGCGAGCTTTCCGCCGGGAGCGCCGAGCGTGACGTCCTGCTCGGGGATGAAGTTGGCGATGCCGTCGATCTTGGCTTTTCGCGTGTCGGTCATTTTTTGGTGGTTGGCCGGGTCATAGGAGATCTCGCCCGTGCAATAGTTCCGCTCGATGCCGCCGATCCGGTGGGTCAGGCCGGGGGTCCCGGGCTTGATCCAAATGCGTTTCAGCGTCTCCTCATCCC
>JBAVVQ010000425.1:0-4178 GCA_049697375.1 Rhodomicrobium sp. | reverse complement strand
GATGATGCTTCATCTCGCTGTGAACATTTTAGGCTGCGGCAAACGAGACAGGCAGCGCAAGCAGACAAGCGACTCCACATGCAAAAACGACTTTACGCATTCTGGTCTCCCTTAGAACAATGGGGCCGAGCCGTGGCAGGGAGATCGGCGAAAGACAAGCCCGGCGTGGTTTACTCCGCCACAAGGCATGCGGCGAACGCGGGATCTCCGTGACCGCCCAGTTGCATCCGGTTGACCGGGTGGCGACTGGGGAGAGTGGCTGTCTAGAGAACCTGATACACCGCGGGTGCGCGTTGAGATCCGGGACGCGTGTTGGCGATAAGGCGCTTTTTCTCAAGTGATCCAAGGACCGAGTGAAGCGAACCAAGCGGAATTTGCGCGGCTTCGGCAAGGACGGCGGCTTTCGCCTCGACCTGCTTATTCTCGTCCATCTTTGCACGAAGCGCGCTCAGAACCGCGTTCTGGCGAGCGCTGAGGTCGGGCGCCGTCCCGGAGGGCTCGGCCTTCTTTTCCTTAGGGGCAACCTTAGGGGCCTTAGGGGCAGCCTTAGGGGCCGCGGCCGCCTCCGGCTCTGAGAGCCTCACCACTGGCTCAGGCTTCTGATCCTCAGTCAGTTTTGCGTATTGATGCGCCCTTGCGGCGTCGTAGAATGTCGCCACTACCTCCAACAGATGGGGGTTGGCTGGATCGATTTTTACGACAGCTGAACTGCCATCCTCAAGAGCGACGACCTTGAGCGTTTCGTTATTGCTTGTCAAAGTTCCTTCCTTTCCACGGATATCGCGCGGAAGCGCTGATCCCGACTGAGCAGTCCTTGGAGC
The DNA here is from genome assembly GCA_049697375.1 of Rhodomicrobium sp. GTDB lineage: Bacteria > Pseudomonadota > Alphaproteobacteria > Rhizobiales > Rhodomicrobiaceae > Rhodomicrobium. Next base: position 3,357 of record JBAVVQ010000425.1, on the reverse strand, counting down.
AAAACCGGCGCAATCTGTATGGAGTGATAACGGTTTGTGGAAAGTCAGCGCCATGGCTGGCTTTTCTAAGCCCGACAGGCCAGCTATGAGAAACGGCTTTAAGCAGCGTTTGTCAATACGATACAGTGGACAAAACCGCGTTCTGAATCTTGAGAGGTGGGAAACATCGGCGAGTGGTCCTGAGCGTGACGCCAGAAAATCTGGGAAATTGATCTTGCAGTCAGTCCGCAGGTCGACTTGCCGGGCGATTGCCGAACGTGCGTGAAAGGTTCGAGCCTATTTAAACCTATCGATTATTGGCTGGGACGGCAGGGACTTAGGGCGATAGATGCAGCCGAGCAGAAGAACTATCGCAGGAATGGTCGCATTTCTATTGCTGATTGCGAGCCTTGGGGGCTTATGGCGCGTCCTGATGGCGAATACAGAAATGCGCCTGACGGGCGAGACGCTTTCGAACTATGCGCGAAATCATCCTCCCAAGCCCTGGCGCGGCTTCGAAATCGCTATTTTGAATGTTGCGGTTAAAGGTGAGGTACACATCAAAGCCCATGTGTCCGGAAACCTGATCCATACGCCGGTCGAGATCAGCGGCGCCCCTGAGTATGACGCGAACGCACGCGCGATATTCCTCCATGTGTCCAGGACTGAGTTGCCGCGAGATGCGGCGCGCCCGATGCTCAGCCGGTTCAACGCGATGCTGAATCCGCTTGCCACCTATATCGCCCGGAACCTGGCGGACATTATTCCGGCGAAGAGAATCAAGGCGGAAACGCCGGGCGGGGCGCTATTTCTGGCGACGGTGAGATCGGTGCGCGTGGACGGCGACGTAGTCGTGGTTGCGCTTCATGGCTACCGGATTGCGGCCGCGACTTTGATCCTCATGCTCTGTGCGCTTCTGTCCGCCGCCTGGTTCTTCTCCCTTTGGCATCGCGGAAGGACCTAAGCTAACGGGCTGCTGAAAAAGCATGAAATCGTGGTTTCATCCTTCGACGGGCTCAGGATAAGGTTGAGTGTTTTCACGGAGTTGATCCTCATGGCGAGCGTGTCGCGGTTCGCCGGGCTCACCGTGAGGCCATGGGCGACTTCGTTCTTTCAGCAGCCTGCCATAAGTTTTGGCTTCCAGTGGAGCTTTTGAATTTGACATTTGAGTGCGAACTCGATGGCAGGCGAGCATCAGATGCAAAACTGTTCCTCCCGCGTGAAGCTTGTGTTTCCCTATTTCTGCTCTTACACTTGCGCAGGCCGAGGAAAGGAAGGTGACATTCAAAGAGGAGGAATGTCCCATGCGAAGCATCATCTTGGCGGTACTGGCCCCTGCGGCGATCGCCATAACTGCTTCTGCTTGCGCAGCGGCCCCCGCGCCGCACGGACGCATCATAGCAAGCGACCCGGTTACCCTTGACGTTGCCTATCGCGCCGTCAGAGGGACAACCGTCAGAGCCCCCCGCGGAGGCGTTTATCACAGCCGGACCGTTGTCGCTGGTCGCGGAGGAGCGTCTCGGGGCGGTGTTTATGCAACCAGAGGCGTCTACGCACGCGGCGGCGGGTATTATGGGCGCGGTGGCGCTTACGCATCCCGAGGCGTCTACGCACGTGGCGGCGGGGGTGGCGTTTATGCGACCCGAGGCGTCTATGCGCGCGGCGGCGGGTATTATGGACGCGGTGGCGCTTACGCATCCCGAGGCGTCTACGCACGTGGCGGACGCGGTGGCGTTTATGCAACCCGAGGCGTCTACGCGCGGGGCGGACGCGGCGCCGTGTATGCGCGGAGAGGCGGTTACGCGCGCAGGTATTAGGCCTCCTAACAATATGGCGGCTTTCGAGAGAAAGCCGCCAAGCTCAGGACGCCAATAACTCGCACTCTTCACGGCGGAGATGATTGGGAAATATCCTAATCCAAACCGCAAATCACAGAGAGCTTCTTCGCTTTTTGGATCAAGGCCAAAGCCTGGGGAGAATATTTGTCTTGTGTGCGATGATAGGCTCCCATCGTGCGGGCCAGTTCCTCTACGGATTCAACAAAAAGCGTTTCAGCTCTTGATTGGGTGACATCCCCTTTCACCAGGCGGTTTATTGCGCGCATGGCATCTGAGCAAAAGACATGCTGCAATCTGCCTTCGCTGTCGAGAACAAGTTCCATAAACAGGTTGCCTCCCGGCCTCTCCTCAGGAGGCCTGCCCTGACATGCTCTTGCGACTCTACAAGTAAGCCTCGAACGAAGCCCTGTCAGGAAGGCGGACCCTATTCGAGAGTGAGATCTACGAAAGCGCCGGTGCGTTTGACCAGGGGTCTACTGTCTACTTGGAAATAGTATTTATTCCTTGTCTTTGAAAATGCGATTCGTCAAGCTTTGCGCAAGGCGGGGTGCTCTTAATATCCGCGAGGACCTCAGTCTTCGCAGCCTCGACATCGAGTCATTCTCCATCCCTTTTCCGGATGATTGAGGCCAGTCATCTTGGACTCCTCAACGGTAAACACGCTGCTGCTCAGCGGCGCAATAAATGAGATAATACTTCCCGCATGCCGAAAGGCCTACAGGGAGGAAAGAAAAATGAATCAGGAGCCTGGCAAGAAACAGAAATTGAAGAGGAAGGATTACGAGAAGAAGCTGCACGATCTGCAGGTCGAGCTTTGCCATTTACAAGACTGGGTAAAATCCACGGGCGCTCGGATCATCATTGTTTTCGAGGGCCGGGATGCAGCCGGAAAAGGGGGAACCATCCGGGCCATGACCGAAAGGGTAAGCCCCCGCGTCTTCAAGGTTGTCGCGCTTCCAGCCCCATCCGACCGTGAAAAGACGCAGCTGTACATGCAGCGCTATATTCAGCAATTTCCTGCAGCCGGTGAGATCGTCATTTTCGATCGCAGCTGGTACAACCGCGCTGGCGTGGAGTACGTCATGGGATTCTGCACCACCGAACAGCACGAGCGCTTTTTGCAACTCTGTCCTGAGATCGAAAAATATATCGTCGAGGGCGGAATTCAGCTCATCAAGATTTGGCTCGAGGTTGGCAAGGATGAGCAGGAGCGGCGTTTTCTTGCCCGCATAAGCGATCCGTTGCGCCAGTGGAAGCTGAGCCCGATGGATCTGGAGTCATACCGCCGCTGGTACGATTACTCCCACGCCCGCGATATGATGCTTGAGAGGACGGACACCGATCACGCGCCATGGCACATCCTCCCTTCCGACAACAAGCGGCGCGCGAGGCTGAATTGCATCGCGCATATTCTGAGCCTGATCCCCTACAAGAAGGCGCCGGCGGCAAAGGTTGAGCTGCCGAAAAGGTCCAACAAGGGAAAATACGATGACCACGAGTTCCTGACCGGACGGAGGGTTGTTCCTCAGCAGTATTAGTA
>JBAVVQ010000424.1:0-4323 GCA_049697375.1 Rhodomicrobium sp. | reverse complement strand
GTTCCACAGCGTTCCGAGCGCATTGTCCTGCCGGAGTTGGACCACGGCGTGAGAGGATCGGCCGGTGCGTGGGTTGGTCAGCCCGACAGGCTTCATGGGGCCGAACCGCAAAGTGTCGCGGCCCCGTTCGGCCATGACTTCAATGGGCAGGCATCCCTCGAAGTAAGGCGTCGAGACTTCCCACTCTTTGAATGAGGTCTTCTCGGCCGCGACCAGCGCGTCAATGAACGTCTCGTACTGCTCGTGGCTCATCGGGCAGTTGATGTAATCCGCACCCGTTCCGCCGGGACCCGGCTTGTCGTAGCGCGACTGCATCCAGGCGACGTCCATGTCAATGGTTTCGCGCAAGACGATGGGAGCGATGGCGTCGAAGAAGGCGAGCGCGTCCTCGCCTGTCAGAGCGTTAATCGCCGCGCTGAGCGCTGGCGTGGTCAACGGTCCGGTTGCGATGATGACGGAAGTCCAATCCGATGGCGGCAGGCCCGGAATTTCGCCGTGCCGCGTTTCGATACGAGGATGAGCCGCAAGCCGTGCGGTGACCTCGGCGGAGAATTCATCACGGTCTACCGCAAGCGCGCCGCCCGCTGGCAGCTTATGCTTATCCGCCGCACGCATAATGAGTGACCCGGCGCGGCGCATTTCCTCGTGCAATAGTCCAACCGCATTCGATTCCCAGTCATCGGACCGGAAGGAATTCGAGCAGACAAGCTCAGCGCACGCGCCGGTTTTATGCGCCGCGGTCAGGCGCGCTGGCCGCATCTCTTGGAGGATGACGCTGGCCCCCCGCTCGGCGGCCTGCCATGCGGCCTCCGACCCGGCAAGGCCCGCCCCGATAACATGAAGTATTCGCTCTTTTGTCATGCAGGGAAGGTAGGTGAAAATCCTCGCGCGCTCAATGTGAAGTCTAGTGCGCCCAGCGGGAAATCCTGCAAACGGGGAGCGAACGTGCCTCCGGCTGTACGAGCGCTTCAGTGGGAAGTGGCAGGCAAGCTCTCGATTTCCCCGCGATTGCCTGATAATGAGGGGCTATGACCGTCCACATCGTGAAACTTTGCGTCGGCTGCGACTCCGTCGAGGAACTGGCCGTTTGGCAGCGGGAGCGCCTCGCCGCAGGGCACGATCTCGTCCACGTCACGAGGCAAACGCCGCGCCGGGAGGGTGTCGGCCCGCAATCCTCGCTTTATTGGGTGATTGGCGGGTTCATCCGTGTAAGGCAGCGCATTATGGGGTTGCAAGAGGTGAGGGGAGCCGATGGCGTCTTGCGTTGCGGCTTCGAGCTTGATCCCGGCCTTATTCCGACGGAATCAGCTCCCCGGCGTCCGTTTCAGGGGTGGCGCTATCTGCCCGAGAGCGATGCGCCCAGGGATCTCGACCCAAATGCCCCCAAGCTCGATGGTGGAATGCCTCCAGCGATGAGAGCCGCGCTTGTCGAACTTCGCTTGATTTAGAGTGCGCCCGGAAAAGTATGAAGCGGTTTTCCGATAAGACGCACGATAAAACAAAGAGCTAGCAGGCTGCTGAAAAAGCATGAAATCTTGGCTTCATCCTTCGACAGGCTCAGGATGAGGTCGCGTGTTTTCAATGGCTTAGCCCTCATGGTGAGCTTGTCGAACCATGGACAACATCGTTTTGAGTCCATCAAAAGCAGATAGGCTCTAGTCCCAACGTCAGCCGAGCAAGAGCTTGACCGCGATCGCGATCAGCGCAGCCGTGCCAGCCCAAAGTGGAATTGTTATTGTCCAGCGGCTGCCGCCGCTCCGAGGATCCTTACTGAACTCCGCGTTTTCGGCTTCGAGCGCATCCACAATCTTGGCTCCGCGTTCGATCAACTGCGGGGCCTGTTTCAAAGCTATTGTCAGCGCATTCACATTGGCCGCCATGTCCCGCATCCGGGCGCGCGGGCCAAGTTGATCCGTGAGCCAATCCCGGACCACGGGCTCCGCCGCAATCCAGATATTCAGCCTTGGATCGAGAGAGCGCGCTACGCCTTCGACAACCACCATGGTTTTCTGCAGAAGCAGAAGCTCCGGGCGCATGCGCATCTGGAAGACTTCCGTGTTCTCGAACATTTGCGTCAGAAGGCGGGCCATCGAGATTTCCTCGGCGGGGCGGCCCATGATCGGCTCGCCGATCGCGCGGAGCGATTGAGCAAAGGCCGCTACGCTCTGTGTCGCCGGGACGTAGCCCGCCTCGAAATGGATTTCTGAGGCGCGGTGATAATTCTTGGTGATGAAGCCGTATAGGATCTCGGCGAGAAAACGGCTCTCTTTTGGGCTGAGGCGCCCCATGATCCCAAAATCGACGGCGATAAGGCTCGAATCTTTCGGATCGACGAACAGGTTCCCTTGATGCATGTCCGCGTGGAAGAACCCGTCGCGGATCGCATGTTTAAGGAAGGAGCGGATGACGTTCAGGCCAAGAGCCTCGCGGTTAAGCCCTGCTGCATCGATAGCTCCGAGGTCGCTTAGGGGAATGGCGTCGATCCAGTCGAGTGTAAGAACACGCTTGCCAGTTCGCTCCCAATGGACCTGAGGCACGCGAAACCCGATATCGCCGCCTCTGGCGATGTTCTCGGCAATCTCCGAGATGGCGGCGGCCTCGAGCCGCAGGTCCATCTCCAGCACGACGGACTGCGCGAGTGTGTCTACGGCTGCGACAGGTCGAAGGCGGCGCGTTTGCGGCGAGAGCCGCTCGGCCGCATGAGCCGCGAAGTAGAAGCTCTCAAGATCGCGCTCGAATCGCTTTTCGATGTGTGGCCTGAGAATCTTGACGGCGACCGCGCGCGGCCCGGCTGACGTGCGTATCGTCGCCTTGTGCACTTGCGCGATAGAAGCTGCAGCAAGGGGGGGACCGAAATCCTCGTAGATTTCGTTCCATGGCCTGCCGAATGCGGCCTCGATCTCCTGATGGGCTTCCCTGACCGAAAAAGGCGGAAGCCGGTCCCGGAGCGATCCCAGCGCGTTCGCCAGCTGCGGCCCGACGACATCGGGTCGCGTCGCTAGGAATTGGCCGAGCTTGATGTAAGTTGGACCAAGCGCCCGGATCGCCTTGGAGAGGCGCTCGCCTTTTTGCTTTCGCTTCGCGACAGGTTCCTCATCGCCTGTTCCACGCAAAACGCGAAGCGGCCCGGGCAGCATTACCGATTCGGGGACGAATGCAGCCCCATACCACGCCAGCGTCGCGCCAGCCTTCGTGAGACGGTACGTATTCTTTATTGTGTTGAGCATAGCCGCGTGCAGAATTGCAGGTGCCTGCCGATTAACACGCGCGAGCGTTAATGTCAGGTTTTAGAATTGACGCAGCTACATATAGTGCGCGGAACACGCTCCGGCATCAGCTTTCAAATGCTTCGTCAGCCTAGTTGGTGACGAAGCACGCCTTGTCGCCACCAACGCCCTTGATTTTCTGGCACAGATCCATGGCTTCTTGCCGGGAGTTAAGTGGGCCAGCAACGGCCCTATAGGTTACCCCTCTTGCGCCCAGGTCTGCGATCTTCGAAGAGAGCTGCACGTCGCCAAGGACAGACTTATATTTGTCTGTCAGCATTGTCAGATCCTTCTGAATCGCTTTCTCGTCGGGAGCTGACTTCAAGGAAACCCAAAAACCGTTGGACGGCGTGGCCGTAGGTTCTGCAGGAGTAAGGGAAGCCGAACGTCCTGCCGGAGCAGCGGCATTCCTTTGAACTGGCGCTGCGGTCGCGGCTGGCGCTGACGGGACCGGGACCGTATGGAACGGCGCAGCCGCCGGTTGCGCGGAGAGCGTCCCTTGCGTAGCGGTTCCGAAAGGCGCAGGAAGCTGTCCGCCGTTCATATCCGCGATGGCAGACGTGGTTGGGCGCCCGCCGTCGACGCGAGTTCCATCCGGCCGGTAGCTTTCGCTTCGCACCATAGTCGGCTGGTCCGGGCCGCGAGTCGACGGTTGCGCAGGCTGTTGAGGCGCGTCACTTGCCTGCTGCGCCTTTCTCAAGGCTTCGTCGATGCGCTCTTCAAGCGAATTTCCCTGAGCGGGCTGGGTCGCGGGCGGCTCCACGGACGTGGAAGGCGCATAGGCCGCGGCCTGGATTTGTTGTCCGTCGGGAGTGAGCCTGTCGTAGATGGTCTTCTCGCCGTTCGGGAATTGCTTGCCGCCGGGGTTTCCGGGAAGTTCCTTCAACGGCCGGTTATCCGCGCGAATGAAGGGCGTTGCGCTTTCCTCGCCGCTGCCGCCTTTGAGCGACTTATAGAAGTACGCGCCGCCGCCGCCGACCGTCATCGCCATTGCAAGCACGGCAAACATCAGTTTTTTCCGGCTGCGTTTGGGGGCGGGAATATGATCGTTTTCCAG
>JBAVVQ010000423.1:0-4710 GCA_049697375.1 Rhodomicrobium sp. | reverse complement strand
GTCAGCTTGTCGATCCAGGCGATTTGCTGGTCCGAAATCTGCCGGTTCGCCTGCGGAAGCGCGCGATCGATCCTTCCTTTTTCGAAAGCGTCGACGTTGCCGCTCGCCAGCACCCAGACACTCTTTGTTTGGCCTATCAAGGAAGGGTCGGCCGTGATCATCTGGCGGAGCTGAGAGTCTGTTTCGCGAGAGAGAAGGGCGTTCGCGGCGGTCCGCTGCGGCCGATTGGAAGTATCGACGCCAAGAAATGTATAAAGCGCCGTATAAGCGAGCTTCTGGTAATTGGCCTGAGCAAGCGCGCTTGGGCTTCGGTTTCCGTCGGGATCGATCTCCTGGGCGTCGAAGGTGATGGGCAGCTTGATTGAGGTCTGGAAAAAGGCGGTCCAGCCGTTGCCGATAATCGACGTGAACAGGATCACAAGGAAGGCAAGGCCGATTGCTATCGCGGCCAGCCCGTAAACCTGGAACCGGATTTCCGCACGCCGGCGGCGGCGCATGAGCGCAGGATTATCGAAGCGGCCCGGAAACGAAGAAGCGGCGAGATCGGTCAAGGGTGGGTCATCGGTGAGCACGCTCATTCATACCGCTCCCGATACTTCCGAACAATGTAAAGCGCGTAGACGTTGAGCCCGAGCGTCAGAATGAAAAGCGTCAGACCCAGCGCGAAAGCGACGAGCGTTTGAGGCGTGTTGAATTCGAGGTCGCCTGTGAGCTGGCTCACGATCTTGACTGTGATGGTCGTCACGGATTCAAACGGGTTCAATGTCAGGTTGGCGGCAATGCCTGCGGCCAACACCACGATCATGGTTTCGCCGATGGCGCGCGACGCGGCGAGAAGGATCGCGCCGACAATGCCGGGGAGCGCGGCCGGCAGCACCACGCGCTTGATGGTTTCGGATTGGGTCGCGCCGAGGCCGTAAGACCCCTCGCGAAGGGAGAGCGGAACGGCGGATATAATGTCGTCCGAAAGCGACGAGACGAAGGGGATGATCATGACGCCCATCACGATCCCGGCCGTCAGGACGCTCGTCGGCTGAATGACGAGGCCCGCTTTCGATCCGACAAAGTTCAGGAATGGACCGACGGTGATGACTGCGAAAAAGCCGTAGACGATTGTCGGAATGCCAGCGAGCATTTCAAGCAGCGGCTTCAGCGTCGCCCTGACTTTGGGATGCGCATATTCGGACATGTAGATCGCCGCCAGCAACCCTACCGGCGCCGCCACCAGCAGCGCGACAAAGGAGATATAAAGGGTGCCCCACATCAGTGGCACGAGCCCGAACTGGCCTTCGGTGTCGCCGGACGAGCCCGCGCCCGCAAAACGCGGGTCCCACACCGTCCCCGTCAAGAAGCTGATAATCGATACGTGTTTGAAAAAGTCTACGCTTTCGAAGAGCACTGAAAGCACGATCCCGACAGTGGTCAGGATTGCGACCGAAGACGCTATCATGAGACCGCCGACGACGACGCCCTCGACGCGGTTGCGAGCGCGAAGGTTCGGCGAAATCTTGAAAAAAGCGAAGGCGAATCCGGCAATAGCGAGAATCGCGGCGACGAAGGCCTGGGCGACGCTGTTCTTGCGTTTCAGGCTGTTAAGGAGTTCAGCGCTTTGGATAATTGCCGCATCGGGCGCGCTCGCGACGGCGACCCCTTTCTCCGAAAGCAGGCGCTTCGCCTCTTCGGGATTGGCTTTTGCCGCCTGAAGCTGCTCCGAGGTCAATGATTTCAGCCCCGTTGCGACGTTCCTGACAACGCTCATCGTAAGTCCGACCTTCGCTTCCGACCCTTGCAGCACTTGCGCGGGCAGGGTCGTCTGGACCTGTGCATCGAGGAAACCGGGAGCGATAGCAGCCCAGATCAAGAGCACAATGAAGGCCGGGAGAGAGGACCAAAGAGCGAGATAGCCGCCATGATAGCCAGGGCGCGAGTGAAGCGTTCTTTCCTTGCCGTCCGCCATGATCTTGACGCGGGCAAATCCGACGAGAAATGCAACGACCGCCAGCCCTAGCAGGCTGAGAAGCAATGTGTTGAGAGACACAGCCGACTCCCGAAGCGCCACAACGCGTTTAATGCAAAGCATGGCGGCTGCCCAGCCGCCATGCGCTCTTTGCGTCTTAGCTGAGCGGACCCATCGTCTTCAGATTTTTGACGGTCTCGCGCGTTTCCTTCGCTTCCTTCTCGGGAAGCGGAACAAGCCCGTACTGAGCAAGAGGGCCATCCTCGCCGATCATTTTGTCGCTGACGAAGAACTCGGCATATTCTTTCAGGCCGGGAATGACGCCCACATGAGCCTTCTTGACATAAAAGAAGAGCGGCCGGGATACGGGATATTTCCCATCGGCGATTGTCTCGACGGAAGGTGCGATCCCACTCACGGGGGCGACCTTCAGCTTATCGGTGTTGTTCTCATAGAAGGAGAGACCGAAGACCCCGAGCGCCTGTTTGTTGCTCTGGAGACGGGCCAGCGTCTCCGTGTAATCGCCGTCGATATCGATAGCGTGTTTGCCGCCGTCGTCCTTGCGGACCTTCGCGCAAGCCTTCTCGGCGGCCTCGGCGAGTTTCTCCGCCGGTGTGCCGTTTGCTTTAAGCTTCTCTTCGATGAGCTTGTCGGCGCCAGCAGCCTTGCAGCCAGCGACGAGCACCTTCGTTTCGAACACTTCACGCGTTCCGTGCTTCTCGCCGGGGATGTAAGCAACGATATCCCAATCGGGGAAATTCCGGTTGACCTCTTTCCAGGTTTTGTTGGGATTGGCGGCAAGCGCGCCATTGACCGGGACTTCGGCGCCGATCGCGAGGAACCAGTCCTTCGGCTCGAAGGCGAATGAGGGGCCTTTGACGTCGGAAGCGAAGACGATGCCGTCATAACCGAACTTGACCTCAACGATATCGGCGACGCCGTTCTTCGCGCAGGTATCCTGTTCGGATTTCTTGATGCGGCGGGAAGAGTTGGCGATGTCGATCTTGTCCTCGCCGACGCCATCGCAGAACTGCTTGATGCCCGCGCCCGAACCGCCGGATTCCACAACAGGCGCCTTCAGGGTTGAATTCGCCTTCGCGAAACTCTCTGCGACAATCTTTGCGTAGGGAAAGACGGTCGAGGAACCGGCGATTTTGACCTGATCGCGGGCCGATGCGGAGCCAGTGGAAAGAAGTCCGGCAGCCGCCGTAGCCGCGACCAACGCGGCGAGACGATGATTCACTGTGCTCTCCCTTGAAAATGAAAACCAACCGGTAATCTTGTGCGGTTGTGTGCGCCAAGGATCGTAGGACAGCGCAACAACTGTTTTATGAAAGCTGAACGAAGGTTTTGTGACAGACCAGCAAATTGATTGATATTGAGGAATCTTATAAAAAGCGGTTACCTGCTTAGCTCGTGTATTGCCTGAAGCTCAGCTCGCAGCCTGAATCGGAGCGTGCTCGGTCAGAAGGACCGTGAACTTCGCGCCCGCTCCCATTTTCGATGAAATGCGAACCTCGCCGCGATGGCGGTTCACCACATGCTTCACAATGGCGAGCCCGAGGCCGGTTCCCCCTTTTTCCATAGCGGCTGACCCCGGAACCCGATAGAACCGCTCGGTCAGGCGCGGCAAATGCTGAGCAGCAATGCCAGGGCCGTCATCCTCGATGCTGATCGCAATCACGCCTAAAGCCCCGCCCTGCTGGCGCTCGAGAGTCACAACGACATTACCGCCGGGACGCCCATACTTGATGGCGTTGTGAACGAGATTGATGAAGACTTGGGTCAGTTCATCATGATCGCCCAGCACCTGAACGCCATCGAGCTCGGAATGAATCTGAACGTCGATGTTCGCCTCAGAAGCCATGGGTTCCAAGGCGTGGCAGGCGTGCCGGACAAGCTCGGAGATCACGACGACGTCTCGCGGCCTCAGATGCGCGTGCATCTCCACGCGGCTTAGCGACATCAGATTGTCGATCAGGCGCGCCATGCGTTCGCCCTGCTTCGCCATGATCGGCAGGAAACGATCGCGCGCCGCGTCGTCATGGCGCGCCGCGCCTTGAAGGGTCTCGATGAACCCCAGGAGCGACGCAAGCGGCGTTTTGATTTCATGACTGGCATTCGCGATGAAATCGGAGCGGAGTTGGTCGAGGCGGCGCTGCTCCGTCAGATCCCGCAGGGAGAGCAGCGTGAAGGGCGCACCTTCGAGATACGAAACCGTCGCCGCCATGTAGCGCTCGACGGGCACCCTTTCGCTGAAGGTGACGGTTCGTTGTGCTTTTTCGGGGCCGCAATCCATGACGGCATCGAGGACTTGAGGACTCCGGGTGGCGCTCGAAATGTGCAATCCCGGTTTCAGGCCGCCGAAAAGGTCGCACGCCTTGCCGTTCGAAGAAAGAATGGTTCCGTCGCGCGAGAGGAGAATTGCGGGTTCCGGAAGCGCATCGACGACCGATGCCGCAATATGAAGCGGTTCTTGGCGCTGAGGCTCGGCCATTACTTTGGAGGTAACCGGTTTGGTGGCGGAATGCGGAATGAGGGCTGCGCCAGCGGTGGCGGCAAGAAGCGCCGCTGCCTCTGCTTCCCAAGGCAGCCCGTAGATAAATGATAAGATAAGGAGGATGACGGCGAAGAGGAGCGCGAGCCACCGCTGCTCAACGAGCTGAGCGACAGCACTGCTGGCCGTTACCGTCCCCGCTCCCACCCCATCAGTCCCGGGTGTTGAACCAGCGGGAATTGAGACGCCACGGGAC
>JBAVVQ010000422.1:0-3864 GCA_049697375.1 Rhodomicrobium sp. | reverse complement strand
CCTCGCTCATACCCTTCTGAAATTGAACTTTGTTGCGCGCCATGGGAAACCCGTTGCAAATCAGTTGTTCTTGTTTTGTTCCATAGCATACCCAATCCGGCTGACGCAAGTGCGTAATCAGGAATTATTTTATAAGTTGATCGTAACCCGTCTTCAAAAATCGGGCCAAGACACGTTCGTTCGTCAGAGAGGCCCGGCATAGGGCCACCGGCGCCGTCCAACTGCTCACGTTTCATCAAAAATCGAGCTCGAATGCAGCGCGCCTTTGACGATAATCAATGTCCTTCAAGCTCCCGGGGCTTAGATTGCGCTATAAAGAAAAATGCGCGCCTCCACAAGGAGGCAGAACTTGATTTCGGGTTCTGGGGAGGAACAATGCATTCCGATTTCACGGTTTTCCGCGAGCACCTTGCAGAGGCCTGCCGCGACCGCAAGAAGAGTCCCGATCCGCTTTGCGCCGCGGCGGTGGATCTACACTTCGCGGGTTTAAGAGCGCTCGACGTTTATCGGCTCGCTAAAATTGCGGACGAACTCGATGTGAGCGTGGATTGGCTCCTCGGGCGATCGGACAAGATGGAACTTCCGCAGCATTCGCGTTGACGGCCGCCAAGTTGGCTGCGCTCAAGCGGCTACGGAAGCACGAGCCCTTTCGGCCTTAGCGAAGAGCAGGAAGGCGTCGGCGGGGTTCATCGCGGCTATCTACTCTTCCAGCGATGCCATGCTGACCTTTATCTCAGAAACCTCAGCTTGCTGATCATGGTCTCGTCATGCCTTCCCTGCCCAAAAGCGCCTCGCCAGGCATATAAAATATTGCCGGCCGCAATCGGTTCCGAGCCTTTAGCACTCGCGAAAGAAATGGTGAGCGCGCGAAGCGTGGCATTAAGTCTCCCTTCTAATTTCATCAGAAAGCGTCATGTCATTTACAACCTGAAAGGGAGGGACACATGACAAGCAAAGTCGATGAAAGGATGTGGACGGAAGGCCAGCGCATGCAAGAATTTTTCAGGCTAAAGGCCAAGGAAGGCGACTCGGGATTTGCGATCGCCTACGCGCTTACGCTGGTGGCGCACAGCCATCGCAAACGAAGCAATGCTCGTAGCCGCTCCAATGTCAGACCGCATGAGGATGTTGTCTTAAGCGAGGCGGCGAGCGACGAACTGAACCGCCGGGCTTTTGATCTCGAGGCGAGCTCCCCAGGCGACGACTAGACTAGCAGGCTGCTGAAAAAGCATGAAATCTTGGCTTCATCCTTCGACAGGCTCAGGATTGAGGTCGTGTGTTTTCAATGGCTTCGTCCTCATGGTGAGCTTGTCGCGGTTCGGCGGGCTCACCGTGAGGCCGTGGGCAATATCGTTTTTCAGCATCCTGCTAGATTAGTACGCCCGCAGGAAGTCCTGGTCCGCTTGCTGCGGGCGCCTCATCGCTCCAGCCTGGTTCAAGGCGTCCAAGCTTTGCTTTTGCATGCGCCAACTCTTCCGGATAAGCCTTCCCAAAGGTTGCGTGGCGGAAAGAAGGAGAGGGGCGATGGTCACCGCTATGGATTGGCTTGCAAATAGCAACTTCAGCTTGGTGAGTCTGATTGAGACCGTGATGGTCATCGTCGCGGCTTTCATCGCCGTCACCTTCATTAACCGGTTTATGGCTGGCTCCATTCGAGGTCTCGAGCAACGGCTCTCGCTCCCAGAGGAAACGCTGCTGGGCTTCACGCGGGTCATGAAGGTCATCGTTTGGCTGATTGCCGCGCTCCTCATTCTTAGCCTGTGGGGCGTGAAGGTCAGCGGGCTATGGACTCTGCTCGTCACGACGGCGACGATCATAGGTGTCGGCTTCTTGGCCGTCTGGGCGATGATCAGCAATGTCACGGCGAACCTGTTCATCACCATTTGGCGTCCCTTCCAGTTAGGGGACACCGTGGAGCTCTTGCCTGAAAACTTAAAAGGACGCGTTGTCGTCCGTAACTTGATGTTCACTGTCCTTCGAGAGGAGAACGGCGCGCGCCTTCACGTGCCTAACAATCTTTTCTTCCAAAAAATATTCAGGGTTTCGCAAGTAGAGCGGCGCTCTTGATCCCAACGGAGCAAAGATCACCTTCCGGGAGCAAGGTCCGTCAATCATCGTGCTCACCGATGTGATGCTGGGCGTAGAGCTGGAGGCCAAGCTTGTTTACAAGGTCGAGCTGGCTTTCGAGAACGTCGATGCGCTCCTCACCCTCATGCATCAGTTTCTCGAAAAGATCGCGGCTGACGTAATCTCTCACGGCATGGCAATGCGTCGCCCCTTCTTCGCAAAGAGCGCGCACAGCAAGTTCGAGCCTGAGATCGCATTCGAGGACGTTTTGCACGGTCTGCCCGATATGGAGTGGATGGAGCTGCATCTGGGGACACCCTTCCAGAAAGATGATCCGAACCACGAGGTCGTCGGCGTGCTCCATCGCCTCGATCGATTCCTTACGCCAATATTTCGCAAGGGGCTTGTAGCCCCAATGATTGAGCAGCCGGTAATGCAGCCAATACTGGTTCACCACGGTCAGCTCGTTACGGAGCCCGGCTTTCAGATACTCAATGACTTTGGGCTCGCCCTTCATGGTTGTCTCCGTTGCGGCGGGGATGGCAAGGCGTTCGACGCGCCACGCTTAGGCTGCTGAGGGTATCATGGAAGGGGAAGCGGCGCTGGCAAAGGGCTGGCCGCGCGATCATTTTCTTTGTTCGGGCGCCGAATGACGGAAGCGCCTGTCCGGAGTTCGTTTTAGGAAATGTCGACGTGGTGCGCGACT
The DNA here is from genome assembly GCA_049697375.1 of Rhodomicrobium sp. Lineage (GTDB taxonomy): Bacteria > Pseudomonadota > Alphaproteobacteria > Rhizobiales > Rhodomicrobiaceae > Rhodomicrobium. The sequence goes on along the minus strand of JBAVVQ010000422.1, from coordinate 1,091 downwards.
TTCCTGTCGCCGAAATTGTATGCGCCGCCGTAAGCCGGTCGCCGCGTGGCGAGCGGGATCGTGCCCGTCATCAAAATGGCTTCCGCTGGCGCGACGCGCCTCCTTCCGCATCAGCCGCGTGCTGATCCTTGGAGAGCTTCTCCGATCAGCCGCTGGAGCTCCTGCGTCTGCGCGGCGTACGCCTGCATCTGTTCCTGAGCGAACTTCGTCTCAAGGGCCTCCTGGAGATTTTGTGCCTTGGCCATTTTTTCGATTAGCGCGAAAGCCGAGTCGGCATTCTGTTTCGCTATGGCCACGGCGCGGCCTTGCACATCCTCGAAGCGAGCGATTTTAAAGCCCGCGATGGCCGCATTGGATGGCGTCGAGCTCACGCCGGCATGCGTGGCGCTGCTTTTCCATTTCTGCAGCGTTTCTCCGATCAAGCTGAACAGCTGTTGCGTCTGCGCGGCGAAGGCCTGCATCCGGTCTTGGACATACTGGGTCTGAAGCGACAAAATCTCTTGAAAGGTATTTGTGTTGCTGATCTTGCCGGCGAACGCGAGTGTGGAATCGGCATTTTCCGTCGCGATTTCCCTGGTGCGGTCTTGCACATCCTTGAAGCCGGCGGTCATGGCATTTTCGGGCATCACCTCCATCCAGGCATCCATGGCTTTGTTCATGAAATCCATGAGCTGCTTATAAGCGGCCTGCGCCTGTCTCAGATTTTGTTCGGACGCCTCACGCAGGGACTGCGGGATTTCGAATGGGTTGTCGGGCATCACTTCCTCCCCGGGTCAAATCAAAAAGCTACTCGTGGTCTTTTTGATCCCGGCATTTGCTATCGAATAGGCTGCAAGCGGATGCAAATGTTGAAATCGGATCATTAGTTTATTCAGGCTCCATGGCTCATCATGGACCGCCGCCATTTTTGCATAAAGCCCATGCAATTGGCTTCGTTATCTTGGCAGCATCTAACATTCCGTGATCTGTTTCGTTCCTGCTTTGGGAGGGAAGAAGGCGACGGCGGCCGAGCCGACAGGATTATACCCTTGCTCTTTTGGGGTGAACAGCGAACCTGCCTCGTTAGTAAAGAGAATTGCGACGGCGTATGG
>JBAVVQ010000421.1:0-6470 GCA_049697375.1 Rhodomicrobium sp. | reverse complement strand
GCCCCCGCTTGAGCGGCGCCGGCCGCTGCTGGCGTGGCCGCCGCTGTGGCGGTTGCCTGGCCCAGAACGTCGGCGGCCGTCAGGCCGTCCGTGTTATAAGTTCCACCGTTCACCGGGAGATTATTTCCGCCAACATCGGCGGCATTGGCGTGCATCTCTTCCGCGGCGGCCGTCACCAGAGCCGCGTTTCCGGTGTTCAGCCCCTTGATGATGGCCGCGACCTCGGCTCCGAGCGTGCTGCTGCCTTTGGCGAGCTCATTGTCGAAACGCGCCTCGAAAATTCCTCCCTGCGACATGTCGAAGTTTGCGCTGTTCGTTTCGAACGCCTTGATCTCAGTGATCAGGCTATTGACCGTCGCCTTGTCTCCGCTTGCAACGGCGGCTTCGGCGGCCTGCCCGAGCGAGTTCGACTGGGCGATGAAGTTGGACCAGAAATTGGTCTGGTCGGCATCGTCCTGGTATTTCGGGCTCGGATTGATTGAGTCGGGGAATGCGGAGAAACCGCTGACGCCGTTCTGATTTGCCATATTTGCGAGGTTCGTGTCGCCCTGAACGATGTCGATGATATCCAGCATATTGTCGTTGCTGGCGCGCCCGGCGTCCGGATTTGTGCCGACCTGGTTCAGGAACTTGTTTTCGAGAGCCAGCTGCCGCACGACTGTATCGGCATGGACTCCGCTGAGGCCGCCGAACTCGTCTGGATGAGCAGCGATCAATTGCTTGAGATCCGTTCGGGCCGCGTTGACGTCGGCCCTGATGGCGTCGACGTTCGAGCTATTCACTCCGCCGATCATCAGGTTCGAAGCATCGTTGAAGATCACCCCGATATCGGCAAGGTTCGCGTGCGGCGCGTTTTGCGCAGTAACGCCTGCGGCGAAGGCCGCCGGAACCGCCTGGAAACCCGTCGCGCCGTTCGCCGTGGCCGCCGCCGCAAGGTCGGGATTGGCCGCCACCGTGTTGAGAACGCCAAGGTGCAGATTGTGTAGCGCGGTCTCCGCAGCGGCTACGCTTCCAAAGCTGCCTCCTCCGTTGACGGATGCGTTTGCCGCTGTGATTTCCTGCCCCACGCTTGTGAGGATGCTCTGCACATCGGTGAGCGCCTGCCCGGTATATTGGCCGGCCGCGATGCCTGCCTGGAGATCGGCCTGGACGGTTTGCAGATCTGTGACGACGTGTCCCGCGCTTCCAAGGCCCTGGCCGCCTTCTTCGACGGTATTTTGCCACAGGCCGCCTTCCAGGAAACGCGTCGCCTCGTTGAAGAGTGTTCCCGCGTCTGCGAATGTCGGGGTAGCATTCGTTGTCGCCATGTTCTGTTCCTCTCCTGATATTGACTGACTGCGCACACAGAGAATCTGCTGTCGATTCAGATGACAGCAACTCATGGCGTGAGTTCGTAACTGGTAAGTCTTAGAAGGAACGAGACGACAATGTGACGATTCAAAACGGCTCAATTCAAGAACTTGTGACGGAATAAAAAGCCTACACGATAGAATTGCTTCTTTTCCTATTATCGCAGTTTTCTTTCCTATATAGAGGCTCCTGTTTTAGACACATTCATCTGGTGTACTCTGTATTAAATATGCTCGTTCCGGCCGGTTTTCGGCGTTGACTGCGTGCGTCACTGGAAGTTCAGTTGAACGTTCGCTGCCGCTTTAGTCATGCGAGCCCGGGCCGCCTCGAGAAGGCAGTGCGCTGCGGATTGAGAGCATCTGCGCAGGTCTCGCTCTATGCTCAGTTCACCGGGAGGCTTTGATCAGGCTGGTCTGCGATATCCAGGTCTAGTTTCCTGCTCCTCGATATTAAAAAACCCCGCCACGACGGCGGGGTTTGCCTGGATGCGGAGGCAGCGAAGCCACCTTCCTGCGTGGTTCACTAACAGCCGTGAACGGCCAGGCAGCGGAAGAACCGTGGTCCACGCGCGGGCCAACGCCTGAAGCACTCATTGCGCCAAAAGCCGCAGCGGCCCCACTGCACCTGCGTGACGAGGCCTGTTTCGACTTTGGCGCCGGCGGCGGGGAGCGTGTTCAGGGGAAGGGCTTGCGATGGAAGAGCACAAAATGCGAGCGGGGCTGCGACGGCAGCCAGCGCCAGAAAGCGTTTCATGTGCAAGAACTCCGCGTTTTAGTTTCTTTCATAGAGCGCCGAAGAGTGGGCAGATAATGCTTAACGCCAGATGAACGCAATGAACCGGACTTGTGGATATCCACGAAACCAGCCATAGGCTCGGATCTTTCCGGATCGAAGCCTGCAATGGCGCCGAGGGCAGGAACTTTCCAAGAAAACATTCCTTCGATTGACATGCCGGTTCCGATGAGCCGGGCGGACGCTGCGGGCATCTAAGTTTTTGAGGAAGTCGCCATGGCTTTTCCGATCGGAACCGACGCAAGCGAGCACGGCAGCGCGCCGATAATCACCTATTTACTCATCATCGCCAATGTTTTGGTGTTTCTCGTCGAGCAGAGCCAAGGCGAAGCCTTTGTGCGCCATTGGGCGTTCATACCGCGCCAGTTCTTCGCTGACCCGATCGGCCATCTTCCGACCGTGTTCACCGCGATGTTCCTGCATGGCAGCTGGCTGCATCTCCTCGGCAACATGGCCTTTCTCTGGACCTTCGGCGACAATGTCGAGGACGATTTCGGCCATTTCCCGTTTCTTGTTTTCTACATTCTAGCCGGCGTCGCCGCCATGATCGCGCAAGCGGCGTATGTTCCGAATTCCCCGCTGCCGAATGTGGGCGCCTCCGGCGCCATTGCGGGGGTTCTCGGCGCATATCTCGTGATGTTTCCGCGCGGCACGGTCAAGCTCCTGACCAATCAAGGAATCGTGCGGCTGCCAGCCCTGATCGCCATCGGCGGCTGGATCGCTCTGCAATTCGTCAGCGTCGGAGGGGAGCTTGTCCGGTCTCATCCTCCGAGCGTGGGCGGCATCGCCTATGTCGCGCATATCGGAGGCTTCATCGCCGGGATTATCCTGTCGTTCATTTTCCGCAGCCGGCCAACCATCGGCGCGTAGATCTGCTTGCTCGCCGGGGCAGGTCCGTGAGGCAGGAGATGGACAGTTCATCGAGGTTGAGCCGACCACATATGCTCCTATTGAGACTCGCGGCTATCGTCTCACTCCCCGTCACTACCTGCTTCCCGGTATGGTGGACAGTTACTTTGGAACAACCCCGACATAGCATTTCTTTTTGTCGCCTGAGCTCGGATCGCCGAAAACGGAGTCGCGGCACGAAACTGGCCCCGTAACTCTGCGCGTATTCCAACTATTTTTCACACCGTAGGAGACCAGCGCCTCGCCCGAGAATTCACAGACTTGATCTTCGTCGGCGCAAAGTCGCATTTCATCGCTCGGCAGGCCTAGATCGAATAAGCAAGATTTTTCAGAACCGCTTTTGGGATCGCCGAAGATGGAATCGCTGCACGAAACTGGCCCTGTAACTCCCCGCATATTCCGGTCATTTGCCACCCCGTAGGAGACAAGCGCTTTGCCCGGGAATTGACAAAGGTGATTTTCGTTGGCGCAGAATCGTTCGTTTTCCGTCGAAAGTATTCGGTCGACATAGCACGCGTTATTTGTATTGTTTCCCGTAGAAGTAGAGCCGAAAGTGGCGGCATTACACTGAACTGGCCCCTGAAGCACCTTTTGGCGCAAACCATCAGGCGCGACGTAAGAGACTTCTAAACTGCCCAGGAATTGGCAAACTTGCCCTTCGCTGGCGCAAAATTGCTTGCCTTGAATTGGCGAGGGTGGCTCGCCATCCACAAAGCAATACTTCGCGTCGCCTAAGCTGGGATCGCCAAAGACAGAGTCGCTGCACGAAACGGGCCCCGTAACTTTCCGCGTACTCCAATTATTTTTCACACCGTAGGAGAGGAGCGCTTCGCCTGAGAATTGACAGAGTTGATTTTCGTTAGCGCAAAAACGACTTTGGGTTATTGGAACGTTCTCCTCAAAATAGCAATTTTTTTTTGCGCCTGAGTTTGGATCACCGAATGTGGAATCGCTGCACGAAACAGGACCACTAAGTATCCGATAGTTCGTGTGGTCATCCGTGCCATAAGATATTATCTCCGTACCTGGAAATTGACAGAGCCGGTTTTCGCTAGCGCAAAAACGTCTCCTGTGAACGGTGTCGGCCGGATCGAACTTAACATAACAATTCTTTGCTTTGCCTGGGCTTGGATCACCGAATGTGGAATCGGTGCACGAAACAGGACCGTTCAGTGTGAGTTTTTTCCACTTATCTTCCACCCCGTAGCTTACTTCTAGCTGACCCGCGAATTGGCAGACTTGGTTTTCGTTGGCGCAAAATGCCAATCCATTATTGGCCTGGAGCGCCGTGTCTAGAACGTAACAGGAATTCATTGTGAGAGGAGTGGGGTCAACGGAAAAGGTCGAAGCTCTGCACGTCACCGGACCAGGAAGTGTCTTCGTGGTCCATTTATCACCCGCGCCGTAGGTGACAGCGGCCGTGCCCGGGAATTGACAGAGCTGGTTTTCGTTGGCGCAAAACTGTTGTCCCTTAAGTTCCTTGGCTCCTGGCCGTTGGGAAAGAAGGCCGCCTGCGAGGGCGTAATTTTCACATGAGGCCGAGTCGAAAAACGACCTGCCATTCAAGCCGACTTGGTCTCTCCACCCGTCTTTAAGACACGGGTTGATGACCAGGAGATCGTCGCAACTATCTCCGCCTTCGGCGCCGTGAGCGCTCTCAGAACGGCGCTGGCCATTGATCTCGCAGCGGTTCTCGCCTGCGGACCACTTCAGCGGCAGGCCGCCGCACCAATGCCCAAAAACTTCACATGTGGCCTTGAGCACAATGTTGGCCATAACTCTGTGCCCAAGAACATTAGGATGGACCCAAGTATCGCTGCCGAAGATCCAAGAACCTTCTCTGCTCAGGTATTGGTGCTCCGCCCAGCTTTCATCCGGTGCGGCAAAGTGAATGTTCCCGGTTTTGAGCTCTGTTCTCAAGTTTCCGACTAACCGCTCAATCCGAAGATTAGCCTGGCGCCCCAACCACTGAGCTTGATCGAATTGGCTAATTTTCGTGTCAGGGTCTTGGAGGCTGTCGCACGCTTTTCCAGAAGAGGGAGACCACGGATTAGCGCTTGGTTGCCAGTTGCCAAACGACCAAGGACATACGACCGGATAGCCAATCACTAGAACGTGGTTGCCGTTCTGGAGCGGCGTCTTATAAGTGTTGACCAAGTGCTCGCTCTGCTTGATTTCTTGCCACGCTTTATCGAAGCAGGCGCCAAGCCCGTCAGGTGTATAGTTCAGCTTTTGAGCGTCGGAATTGGCGGGCGGTATGATGGTGCTTTTGACCGTTTTTTCAGCACACTCGCTGCCGCCCTTCAACACATGGATCCTCAAATACTTGTCCAAGAGCGGGTTCGCTCCGAGCGTCATGACTACGTAGCTGTTTTTAATGCTTTTGGTTCTTTCACCGAAGAGGCCTTGATCCCTTTCCCTTTGGTCGCCCGCAACCCCAACCGGATCCCAGTCTCCAGGCTCGGAGCCAGTCATGGCCCAATTTTGTATCGACGCTTTGTCGTCCTGGTGCAGGTTTTCGGCGATGACGAAGGAGTAGGCAATCCGAGGCGCTGTTGGCAAATTCCGCCAATCAGTCGCCTCCCAGGGCTTTCCCTTGACGTTGTTGTTCGAGCAGCGGTTGTCCACCGGCTCCGGCGGCTTGCAATTGCTCAGGGAGAAAGAGCCAATAGCCCAGGAATCTAAAAATGGCTTATTCGACTGACAACTGGACCCGAGGAAACCTGACGATTCGTCGCCGCAATATCCGAACCCGGCGGTGACGGAGTCTCCAATAAAGATGACCTTATTCCCAGGAAACGGCGTTGGCGAAGGTATCGACGTCGTTGTGACAATCGTCCGGATTGGAGCGCCGAAACCACCAAACGTCATGACAGATTGCTCGTCACTCGCTCTTATTGCGATAATCTCCCAAGTATTCAGCGGGGTCTTGCGACCGACAAACACGTATTCGCCGTTTGCTGAAACGGCCAATGCGGGTCCGGCGCCGGCGCCTAACTTGATCGGGTCGTGCGTCGCTCTCTCTGCAACGCCAACTAAACTGAGGTCACCATCGTCCAAGGTAACGTACAGGATGTTGCCGGCCGGTGCGAACGCCATCCGGTGCGGGTCGCTGTCGAGCAAGATAGGGTTGGCGTCCGCTCGACTAGCATACAAATCGATCCGTCTCACGGATGCATTTCCATGGCTATTTGTTACGTAGGCGGTCCTGCCGTCGGGGCTGACTGCTATTCTAGCCGTGCTGTCCGCAAGGATTGGGGCGCCGACGACGTTCTTGATAAGGTCAATCGGCGTGACTTCGCCGCTTCCTACGTCCGTCACATACGCTGTCTCACCATTCGGATCGATCGCGATATCGAACGGCCGGCCGTTTTTATTCATTTCGATCGGTGTCTGAGACGCTCTGTCCGCTACACGGA
>JBAVVQ010000420.1:0-1809 GCA_049697375.1 Rhodomicrobium sp. | reverse complement strand
TGGCTGACCTTTATGCGTAATCAGGATTTCTATTTAATGCCGGATTTTTTTCATTTACTGGGACGCGCAAAAATCCGTTAAATATGTTCCGGCTTCGAAAATTAACGCCGGCGCGCAGCCGGATCGGCTGCGGCGCGGGCCGCGACGATGGCGTTGCGAACGGCATTTTCCTCATATTTATCAGGGGTTGGAGCGGGCCGAAGCTCTCGTTAACCTGCCGGCAAGGCGATTTCGCCGAAGATCTTTCAGAAGAGGGAATGCAGACGAAAACGTCAGGGAAAAGTTGACAAACAGATGGCCTCATTCACCGGATGCATACAAAATGCGAGCCGCCTTCCCCCGCCGAAACAGTGGAACGTTAAGGCAGGGCGGCATCCGGCTGGGCGGATGCCGCCTCTTTCAGCCTCATTCGGCGGCAGCCTGGAACGACGTCGCTTCCAACTCTGTGTCGTATTCTTCCGAGATGTCCTTGTTCGTGTAGTCCTTCAGCAAAGCTGCGGCGACAAGGCTTATGATTGCGCAGGCCAGGATGTAAAAGGCGATGGCGTAGCCCGAGTTGTAGCGCGCGTAGAGCGCCGTCGCAACCAGCGGAGCGGGGCCGCCTGCTATGACGGACGCGAGTTGGTAGCCGAGAGAAGCGCCGCTATAGCGCAGCCGCGGCGGGAAGCTCTCAGCGATTAGCGCCGCCTGCGGTCCATACATCATGGCGTGAGGGACGAGCGACAGGACGATCGCGAGGAACATCCAGGCCGGGACGGTGGTGTTGAGAAGCGCGAAGTAGATGAAGCCGTAGATGCCGACCGTGGCCGCGCCGATCATGTACATGCGTCTTCTTCCGATACGGTCGGAAAGGTAGCCGCTGAAAGGGATGCTGAAGAACGATAGAACCGATGCCGTCAGCACGGCGATGAGAATGAGATCCCGTGAGGCGTTGAGCACCGTCGTGCCATAGGTGAAGACGAAAGCCGTGAAGAGATAAAAGGGGGTCTGTTCGGCCATCCGCGCCAGCGCCGAAAGGATCACCTGTTTCGGGTATCGCCCCAAGACCTCGATAGACGGAGCCCGCGAAACTTTCTTCTCTGCGACGAGCTTTGCGAAGGTCGGCGTCTCGAGGATACCGAGCCTTATCCAGAGGCCAATGGCCACAAGCACGATGCTGATCAGGAAGGGCGCACGCCAGCCCCACGTCAGGAATTGGTCGCCGGAATAGGCGCTGAAGGCGAGTACGACGAGGTTGGCGAGAAAAAGCCCGGCGGGGACGCCAAACTGAGGCCAGGAGGCAATGAGGCCGCGATTTTTGTTGGACCTTGCCCACTCCATCGAAAGCAGGACGGAGCCGCCCCATTCGCCGCCGACGCCCACGCCCTGAATGAAGCGCAACACCGTGAGGATGACTGCGCCCCAGATGCCGATCTGGTCGTAGGTTGGAACGAAGGCGACGGCAAAGGTCGCGAGCCCCATCAGAAGCAACGTTGCGATCAAGGCAGCCTTGCGGCCCATGCGATCGCCGTAATGCCCGAATATCGCCGCGCCGACGGGCCGCGCTGCAAACCCGACAGCGTAAATGCCGAACGCTTGCAAAGTGCCGGTCAGCGGATCTGAGTTCGGAAAATAGAGCTTCGCAAAAACGAGGCCCGTCACGATGCTGTAGAGAAAGAAGTCGTACCACTCGATGGTTGTGCCGATCGTGCTGGCTATAACCGCTCGATAGAGTTGCTTTTTATGATCTTGTTCTGAGAGCGAATCGTGCGCAGTGACAGCGCTGGTCATAAGCGACCTCCCCGGAAAAACCTCCCGCTCGCATTAATG
>JBAVVQ010000419.1:0-9032 GCA_049697375.1 Rhodomicrobium sp. | reverse complement strand
CCGCTGGGCGTCGCCGCCGCGATCTATCTTGAGGAGTTCGCGCCCAAAAACCGCTTCACCGACCTGATCGAGGTCAACATCAACAATCTCGCCGCGGTGCCGTCCATCGTCTTCGGATTGCTGGGCCTTGCAGTGTTCATCAACTTCGCGGGGCTGCCTCGGTCCGCGTCCCTCGTCGGCGGCCTGGTGCTGACGCTGCGCACCTTGCCGACCGTCATCATTGCAACACGCGTGGCAATCACCGCTGTCCCGCCTTCAATCCGGCAAGCAGCGCTCGGCGTCGGCGCGTCAAAGGTGCAGACAATCTTCCATCACGTGCTGCCGCTCTCTCTTCCGGGCATCATCACCGGCACGATTTTGGGGCTGATTCAAGCCCTGGGCGAGACAGCGCCGCTTCTTATGATCGGCATGGTGGCCTTCGTGGTCGACATTCCGAAATCGCCCCTCGATCCGGCGACCGCGCTTCCCGTCCAGATCTACATGTGGGCGACCGAGGCCGAGCGAGGCTTCGTCGAGAAGACCGCGGGCGCAACCATCGTGCTCCTGGTGATCATCGCCGCGATGAACATCATCGCCATGATCTTGCGCAGAAGGTATGAACGCAAATGGTAGAGATCTCTGTCGAGCCAACTCAAAGCGGTTCTTCCGCGCGACTTGGCTCTGAGCGCGCGGATACCGCGCACAAAAGCCTTCCGAAAGCCACGGCCCGCGACGTCTCCGTGTTCTATGGCGGGAAGCAGGCCCTCTTCGGCGTAAACCTCGATATCCCGGATCGCAATGTGATGGCCTTCATCGGGCCGTCCGGCTGCGGAAAAACCACCTTCCTCCGCTGCTTCAACCGGATGAACGACACGATCACAGGCGCGCGAGTAACGGGCGAGGTAAAGATCCACGGCAAGAACATCTATGATCCCGATGTCGATCCTGTTCAGGTACGGGCCCGTATCGGCATGGTGTTCCAGAAACCGAACCCCTTCCCGAAATCGATCTTTGAAAATGTCGCTTACGGCCCGCGCATTCACGGCCTCGCCAGGTCGAAAGCGGACCTTGAAGAAATCGTGGTGACAAGCCTCAAGCGCGCCGGCCTTTTCGAAGAAGTGAAGGACCGCCTCGACAGCGAAGGAACCAGCCTCTCAGGGGGACAGCAACAGCGCCTCTGCATAGCGCGCGCCATCGCCGTCAGCCCTGAAGTCATCCTGATGGACGAACCCTGTTCGGCCCTCGATCCCATCGCGACAGCAAAAGTCGAGGAGTTGATCGACGAGCTTCACGAGAACTACTGCATTGTGATTGTCACCCATAATATGCAGCAGGCGGCCCGCGTCTCTCAGCGCACCGCCTTTTTTCACCTCGGCTATCTCGTGGAGGAAGACGCCACCGATCATATTTTCACAAATCCAAGGCAGAGACGGACGCAAGATTACATCACTGGACGGTTCGGTTGAGTCCCGTAACCGCCCGGCTCACGAAGCAGTATGGCTCGGCGTTCCGGCGCTCCGGCCCTATACGGAGGAAAAGGCTTTGGCGGAACATCCCGTAAAGGCTTACGAGGCGGAACTTAAATCGCTGGATACGATGATTGCTCAAATGGGCGGGCTTGCGGAGCAGGCGCTTGGGCAGGCCATCGATGCGCTCTACCATCGTGACCCAGGCCTGGCCGAAGTCACGCTTGAAAAAGACCGCAAGATCGACGCGCTGGAGCGCGCGGTTGATGAACTCGCGGTCTCAATCATAGCAAAGCGCGCACCCGTTGCGAGCGACCTGCGCCAGATAGTGAATGCGATCCGAATTGCGGCCGATCTGGAACGCATTGGCGATCTTTCAAAAAATATCGCGAAGCGCGCAATCGCAATCGCAGCCGAAGCACGCCCGACGCAGGTCATGACCGGGTTCATGCACATCGGCGAAGCCGCCTTGACGCAGCTCAAAGACGTTCTTGACGCCTACTCTCAGCGTAACGCCAGTGGGGCGCTGAAAGTCTGGCAGCAGGATCAGGATATCGACGCCATGTACAATTCGCTCTACTGCGAACTTCTGAGGGCCATGATGGAGGAGCCGCAGGGCGCCGGGCTTTACGCGCACCTTCTGTTCAGCGCCAAAAATATCGAACGCATCGGCGATCACGCGACAAACATCGCCGAGACGATCTACTTTCTGATCCACGGAAAAGCCCTCGAAGACGAGCGTCCCAAATCGGACACGACAAGCCGGACTCTCGTTCTCGGGTACAATGGGACAGGAATGGGGTGACGCATCTCCCGCGGGAAATCCTCACCTATTTGCGGCAAGCCATCCCAGGATTTCCCGCGGATAAGGTGTACGGGTAAGTTATTGACTGTCGTACAGCTTTTTGGAGGAAAGTTCACTTGAGCACTTGTGGCAAATGGGGCGCGAACTTGCGTCCGGCTGTACCGGCACCGTGAGTTGAGCCTATGAATGCGAAGGTCCTGATTGTTGAAGATGAGGAGGCGCTGGCGCTGCTGCTTCAGTATAATCTCGAAGCAGAAGGCTTTCGCGTCTCTTTGGCTCAACGGGGAGACGAAGCCGAAGTCGCAATCAGCGAGGACCCGCCGGACCTTATCATCCTGGACTGGATGCTGCCGGGCCTTTCCGGCATCGAGTTGTGCCGAAGGCTCCGCGCACGCAAAACGGCCCGTCCCATCCCCATCCTGATCTTGACAGCTCGCGGCGAGGAGCAGGATCGCATTCGCGGCCTGACCGTCGGCGCCGACGATTACGTGGTGAAGCCCTTTTCCGTGCTCGAATTGCTCGCCCGCGTGCGCGCAATCCTGCGCCGGGCAAGCCCAGCGCGCATTGCTCAAACTCTTGAGGCGGACGGCATCCAACTCGACCGCGAAGCCTATCGCGTCGTGCGCAACGGACGCCAAGTTCGTTTAGGCCCGACGGAGTTCAAGCTCCTTGAGTTTCTGATGGAGAGTCCTGGCCGCGTCTTTACGCGGACGCAGCTTCTCGACGGCGTCTGGGGCCTGGACGTCTATGTGGATGAGCGCACCGTCGATGTCCACATCGGCCGGCTTCGAAAGGCTATCAATCGCGGCAAGGAAAAAGATCCCATCCGCACAGTGCGCGGAGCAGGCTACGCGCTTGGAGAAAAGTTTCCGGGTTGAGGCCTGCTTCAGTGAAGAAGTGGTGCCCGGGCATACGCCCTGGCGCCCGGCCCCCGCCGTTTATTCCATAGCCGCCTTAAACGGTCCGGCGCTTGCGCGCCATCGGATTATAGGCGATCGCCGCATGATGCTCGCAGTAGGGAACGCCAAACGACTTGCGCCGCCCGCAGAAATGAAACCCTTCCTCCATGGGATCGCCGATCGGCCAATGGCACATGCTTTCCTTGAGGTCGACCAGCTTGACCTGCCCGTCGGGCGCCGGTTCGAGTTCCGGAATCGCGCGAAGCGGAATGATCGCCGCGGCCGGCGCCTTGCGTTCAAGCGGTTGAGGCGCCACTTTAATGGCCGCGTTACCAAAGGTGCGATACTGCACCTGGGATGAGCGCGCAGGGAAAAGCGCAATATTCGAACGCGGGCGGGCCGTTCTAATCCGCGAGGTCGTCGCGCGGCCAGCAAGGCCCAGGCGATGAACTTTTCCGATAACGGCGTTACGAGTGACTTCTCCAAGCTTTGTCGCGATCTGGCTCGCGCTAAGGCCGTCCGCCCAAAGTTTTTTCAAGAGGTCAACACGTTCATCTGTCCAACTCATAAATGTTAGCTCCTCGTTCATTTCGGCGGATCGACCGCGAATAAGGGACGCGGCCGCCGGGAGGTTGACCAGCGGGGCCACGGGCGCTAACGCAAGACAAGACAAGGATACGCGGCAGCATTCGACCGCCCAAACCAAGGGCTACTTCCGGCAAAGGCCGGGAAATCCGAATACGCTACCTACTGAGATACAAATGTCGCCGTACACTTTGCGACGCGGTGGGTGCGAAAGCTTTCGCATTCGGAAGGAGATGCCACCGCCTCATCCCTATACTTGGATGATTGCACAAAAGCGGCCGCTCGACAAATTACCCGATCCTTAAAACAGAGGAATGGCGTTCCATTTTAGCGGCACTGTGTCTTTTATGCCGGTTGACACAGGGGTGAACACGAGGAAAATAAGCTCGTCAGCTGAAGCCGCCCGGCGCCGGAGCGGCTTTTTTAATTGGAAAACGAGTGGAAAGAATGTCTGCGGTTCTAGGAACCTATGCGCGCCTCGACGTTGAATTCGATCATGGCGAAGGCGTGTGGCTCTTCACAGCTTCCGGCGGCCACTATCTCGACTTCGGCGGAGGCGTGGCCGTTAACATCCTGGGCCACGCCCATCCTCATCTCGTTGCGGCGTTGACCGCGCAGATACGCAAGCTTTGGCACACTTCTAATCTTTATCGCATTACGGGCCAGGAACGGCTTGCCGAACGGCTTTGCAGCGCGACATTCGCCGACAAGGTGTTTTTCGCCAACTCTGGCGCGGAAGCGATGGAGGCGGCCATCAAGATGGCGAGAAAATATCATAGCCATCGCGGCAATCCCGAGCGCTACCGCATTCTCACCTTCGAAGGCGCGTTCCACGGCCGCACGCTGGCGACAATCGCCGCGGGCAATCAGCCGAAACACATGGCCGGCTTCGGCCCGAAGGTCGAGGGCTTCGATCAGGTTCCACTCGGCGACCTCGAAGCGGCGAAAGCAGCCATCACCAGGGAAACCGCAGGCATTCTCATTGAGCCGATCCAGGGCGAGGGAGGCATCCGGTTTGCGGGCTGGCCCTTCCTGCAGGCGCTGCGCAAGCTCGCCGATGAGAACGGCATTCTCCTTATGCTGGACGAGGTGCAATGCGGCATGGGCCGGACCGGCAAGCTCTTCGCCTACGAGTGGTCGGGCATCGAACCTGATATCATGGCGATCGCAAAAGGCCTCGGCGGCGGCTTTCCCATCGGAGCGTGCCTCGCAACTGAGAAAGCGGCGGCGGGAATGACCGCCGGCACGCATGGCTCGACCTTCGGCGGCAATCCGCTCGCGGCGGCGGCTGGCGGCGCCGTCCTCGACATCGTCCTGGAACCAAAATTCCTGTTACAAGTCCGCGAGATGGGCTTGCTTTTTAAGAAACAGCTTGCTGATATTACTGATCGGCATGCGCGCATCGTAGCCGAAGTCCGCGGCGAGGGCCTTATGCTCGGCCTAAGATGCAATGTCCCTAACACGGACGTGGCAGGTGCGTTCTTTGCGGAAAAATTGTTGGCTGTTACCGCGGGTGAGAATGTTGTCAGACTTTTGCCACCGCTTATTGTAACAAAAACCGAAATAAAAGAGGCGTGCGCAAAAATAGACAACGCATGTGCGAGGCTCAATGCTACACTTTCAGCGTGACACGACGCTTAAATCGCCAATGACGCTGCGTCATTTTATTGACATTGACGATTACGACAGCGAGACGCTTCGCTTTATCCTCGATTGCGCCAAAGATCTAAAGAAATCATTCAAGTCTCCTGCTGCGTCGCGCCCGCGTCTCGCTGAAGGTTCTGTCCTTGCGATGCTGTTCGAGAAGACATCCACGCGCACACGTGTTTCATTCGATGTCGCCATGAGGCAACTCGGTGGAGAAGCCATCGTTTTGAACCATTCCGACATGCAGCTTGGCCGGGGCGAGACCATAGCGGACACGGCGCGCGTCCTCTCCCGCTATGTCGACGCGATCATGATGCGCGCCATTTCCCACGAGACGCTGATCGAACTCGCAAAATACGCCACTGTCCCGGTGATTAACGGCCTTTCGGACCGGTCGCACCCCTGCCAGATCCTAGCCGATGTGCTGACGCTCGAGGAGAAGAAAGGGCCGGTTGAGCCGCTCCTGGTTACGTGGGTCGGCGACGGCAACAATGTCGCCGCGTCTTGGATTCATGCCGCCGTTCGTTACGGCTTCACCCTTCATCTTGCGACGCCGAAAACACTTCAGCCGCCGCTCGATCTGGTCAACTGGGCCCATTCGGAAGGCGGCAAGCTCGTTCTCTTTGAAGATCCGCGCGAGGCCGCCGAGGGAGCCGATTGCGTCGTCACCGACGTCTGGGTCTCGATGGGTCAGGAGGAAACGGCAGAACGCATGGACTTGTTGGAGCCCTATCAGGTCAACGCGGCGGTCATGGAAAGAGCCGCAAAAGACGCCATCTTCATGCATTGCCTGCCCGCGCACCGCGGCACGGAAGTGACGGCTGACGTTATCGATGGGCCGCAATCCGTTGTGTTCGATGAGGCGGAGAACCGCCTGCACGCGCAGCGGGCCATCATTGCATGGTGCCTTGAGAAAGTTTGATTGGGGGTCGCCAGCCTCTCATCGAATCTCCGTAGCGTTCAGTTATGAGCCACCTGATAACGCCTTGCGGCGTTTCGGGATGACGAAGCGGAGTGACGCCGTCTCAAACGCAACCCGCCTTAAGTCTGTGGCGCAACCTCAGCCTGCGCGGATCCTTGAAACCATGCGACCATTGGGCAGCGCGAACGCCCTGTGATGTCGCACCCCAAACACCCACATTTACGGAGAACTTGGATCGGATGGCGACGGCGCTTGAGAAGGTTTGATGGGCGGGGATTACGGAAAATTCGGCGATGTCACCGGCGCGGGTAAGTTCGACGATTATGTCCTCCCATTCCAGCTAGACGCATCCGGCGCTCGGGGACGCTTTATCCGTCTCGGCCCGGTTGTCGATGAAATCTTGGGCAGGCATGACTACCCGGAACGGGTATTGCTGCTGCTCGGGGAGGCGGTGACGCTAACCGCGATGCTGGGAGCGTCGCTGAAATTCAACCGCAAGTTCATCCTGCAAACGCAGTCGAATGGGGCGGTCAGCTTCATGGTCGTGCATTACAGGTCACCGGGCCATGTTCGCGGCTACGCCAGCTATAATCGTGACGATCTCGACGCCTCCATGAATGGCGAGGGATCGAAGCCTCTGCTGGGCGCGGGCCATCTCGCCATGACAATAGACCCAGGGGCTGGCATGGAGCGCTACCAGGGCGTTGTCGGCCTCGCCGGAAAAACGCTGACCGATGCGGCGCACGAATATTTCGATCAATCCGAACAGATTCCCACCCTCATCCGCATCGCGATCGCCCGGCATTTCACCGCCGGAGACGGAGCGCGCCCCGGACACTGGGCCTGGCGGGCGGGCGGCTTGATGGTGCAAAAGCTGAGCAGGGAAGGCGGCCGGCAGGCCAGCGACGACACTTCGCAGCCTGACGCGAGCAGCGTCGACGACGATGGCTGGCGGCGCGCCCAAGCGCTTGCCGCGACGGTCGAAGATCATGAACTCCTCGATCCCACGCTTTCTCCCGAGCGGCTTCTGTACCGGCTTTTCCATGAGGAAGAGGTGCGCGCCTTCGAGGCCACGCCGCTCGATGCGCAGTGCAATTGCTCGCGCGAGCGGGTTGAGACCATGCTGAACCAGTTTTCCGCTGAAGAGCTGGATGGCATGGCCGAAAACGACGTCATCACCGTGACTTGCGAATTCTGCAACACACCCTATCAGTTTGATGCGGATCAATACCTCAAGGGCGACGGGAACTAGGAAAGTCCTCTAGGATTCGGCGCCGCCTTTGCATCGCGCCCGCCGATGCGGGCTTTGAGCCGCCCCTTCGAACAGCGCCTATCAGCCGCGCCCGGTCCTTACCGCGCCGGCGACATCATTTGACGAGGAAGTTAAGCATGCGCTTTGAAGGAACCGATACCTACGTCGCCACCGACGATTTGCGCATTGCGGTCAACGCCGCCATCGTGCTCGAGCGCCCACTGCTCGTGAAAGGCGAACCCGGCACCGGCAAAACGGTGCTCGCACGCGAGGTCGCGACCGCGCTCAACACGCCGCTCATCGAGTGGCACATCAAGTCGACCACGAAAGCGCAGCAGGGGCTTTACGATTACGACGCCGTGAACCGCCTGCGCGACAGCCAGCTCGGCGAGGAACGCGTCAAGGACATCAGGAATTACATCCGCAAGGGAAAGCTCTGGGAGGCTTTCGACTCCGGCGTAAAGCCGATCCTCCTCATCGACGAAATCGACAAGGCCGACATCGAGTTCCCGAACGATCTCCTGCAAGAACTCGACCGCATGGAATTCCATGTCTACGAAACGGGCGAGGTCGTGAAGGCGAAGCTGCGCCCCATTGTGGTCATCACCTCGAACAATGAGAAGGAGCTGCCCGACGCCTTCCTGCGCCGCTGCTTCTTCCATTACATCCGCTTCCCCGACCGCGAGACCATGCTCTCCATCGTGGATGTGCATTTCCCCGGCCTGAAGCCGCGGCTCTTGAGCGAGGCGCTCAACATTTTCTTCGATGTGCGCGACGTGCCGGGCCTGAAGAAGAAGCCTTCGACATCGGAGCTTCTGGACTGGATCAAACTTCTCTTGAGCGAGGACATCGACGCCGAGACGCTGAGAGAACGGGACCCGCGCAAGCTCATCCCGCCGCTGCATGGCGCGCTCTTGAAGAACGAGCAGGATGTGCAGCTTTTCGAGCGGCTCGCATTTCTGAACCGCCGGAAGGAGCGGGAGTAGTCCAGCCTCTTCGGCTGCAGCTGGAGCATCCTGCGTTCCATCATTCGCTGGCCGACAGCTGCTTTTTGTGTGCAATCTGCGATCATCGGCATCTGCGTGTCAACGTGCCCCTGACGTTTTCGTTCGCTTTCCTTCTTCTGAAAGATCTTCGGCGAAATCGCCTTGCCGGCAGGTTAACGAAGGCGCCAACCCGCTCCAACCCTTGAAAATAACGATGTTTGCGAAGAAAAAGGCCGGCTGGGACCCATCCCCGCCTCCTTCGCCCCAGCCGTTCCTGGCCTGCACGCGCGTTAATTTATGAACTCGAAACATATTTAACGGACTTTTGCGCGACCCAGTAAATGAAAAAATTCCGGCATTAAAGTCTATCCTGATTACGCACTTGCGTCAGCCGGATTGGGTATGCTATGGAACAAAACAAGAACAACTGATTTGCAACGGGTTTCCCATGGCGCGCAACAAAGTTCAATTTCAGAAGGGTATGAGCGAGG
>JBAVVQ010000418.1:0-1775 GCA_049697375.1 Rhodomicrobium sp. | reverse complement strand
TCGCGTTTGCTTGGCGTCTGGCGCGTCGCGCTTTTTTTCAAGCAAGACCGGCACAGCCTGCAAGCGATATGTTGCGCCCGGAGACGCATGGCGGCGAAGCGACCATCAGTTTCTACATTAAGACCTTCTTAGCCAAAAACTCAATCTCGCCCGCGTCTTACGAATTACGCCCTTGAGCCTCGACGGTGACATCTCCTATAAATCCTTATAGTCGCAGAAAGCTTGCCGCCGACCTCAAGTAAAGGTCCAGGCCGCTTATCCCAAAGCTGGCACAGCGCTGCGCTTGTCATCACAAACATCCGCCACGTCTTGCGAGGTCTCATGGACGTCGATCTCGAAGTCTTGCCTGTCCGCAGGCGCGGGCGCCCTTCCCGCTATAATTCCGCCTATTGCGATCGCGTTCTCGGTCTCGCCGCTCAAGGTTGCGGAAAAGCCGAGATCGCCGCCGCCCTTGGAGTGAGCGTCAAGACGCTGAACGCCTGGGCGGCGGCGCACGAAGACTTCCGCCAAGCCATGAGCGAGGCGAAGGAGGTGGAATATGCGTGGTGGCTGTGGGTGGGACGCAAGAACCAATTCAAGCGGTCGTGGAATGCGAGCGCCTGGGCGCTGCAGATGCGCAATCGCTTCCGCAAGCACTTCCACAATCGCGGTCCCGCGCAGGACGAGATACCGGAGGAGAGCGTGAATGCCGAGCAACTCCGCGCTGAAATGGAGCGCAAGCTTTCTCGCATCGCTGACGCCGGGAGAGAGGACGTCGTTCCTGGCGGACCTGACGCCGCAGCAGTTGAAAAGCCTTCGGTATGACTGGAGTTTCTGGGCGCGGCCCGAGCAGCGCGCGCCATCGGGAAACTGGAACGCATGGCTGATCCTCGCTGGGCGTGGCGCGGGCAAGACGCGAAGCGGCGCGGAATGGGTGCGGGCCTGCGCCTGCGGGGCGACGCCTTTGGCCGGAGGCAGTTACAGCCGGATCGCGCTCGTGGCCGAAACGGCGGCTGATGCGCGCGACGTGATGGTCGAAGGCCCGAGCGGGCTTCTCGCGGTTCATCCATCCGCCTTTCGCCCGAAATTCGAGACTTCGAAGCGCCGGGTGACTTGGCCGAACGGCGCAATCGCGACGCTTTACAACGCAACCGAGCCGGATCAACTGCGCGGCCCGCAGCATGACGCAGCCTGGTGCGACGAACTCGCCAAATGGCGCTACGCGCGCACAACCTGGGACATGCTGCAATTCGGGTTGCGGCTCGGGGATGATCCGCGGCAGGTGGTCACCACGACGCCGCGCCCGATCCCGCTGATCCGCGACCTGCTCGCCCGTGAAGGCCAAGGCGTGGCTCTCACCCGCGGCGCCACCTACGACAACCGCGCCAACCTCGCCCAGACCTTCTTCGACACCATCGTCAAGCATTACGAAGGCACGCGCCTGGGAAGGCAGGAACTCAATGCGGAACTTGTCGACGACGTGGCAGGCTCTCTTTGGACGCGCGCTATCCTGGATCGAGACCGCATTGCAGGCGGAAATCCGCTTCCCGCAATGCAGCGCATTGTCGTGGGCATCGACCCCGCCGCCAAAGCCAGCGCCGACGGAGATCGAACCTCCGAAACCGGAATCGTCGTCGCCGGACTGGGCGAAGACGGGCGGGGATATGTACTTGACGATCTATCGTGCCGTCTCTCCCCGCGCGGCTGGGCGGCGAAAGCCATCGCAGCCTTCGACAGACACCAGGCCGACGCGCTCGTGGTCGAGATAAACCAGGGCGGCGCCATGGTCGAAACGC
>JBAVVQ010000417.1:0-6144 GCA_049697375.1 Rhodomicrobium sp. | reverse complement strand
CTCCTGGGCTGCCGCCTATGAGCGAGCCGGTGGCCGCTACTATCCAAAGCTTCAAACTGCGGTGCCGTTCACGCCGGTCCCCGGGCGGCGGATTCTCATCAGGCCAGGCGTCCCAGAAGAGGAGGCGCGGGCGTTGCTCGCGGGGGCGGCGGTGAAAGTTGCGAAGCAAAATCGCGCTTCATCCTGGCATATGACGTTTGCGACCAAAGAGGAGTGGGAAGCGCTCGGCGCGCTCAACCTTTTGCAGCGTACCGACACGCAATATCATTGGCATAATCGCGGCTATGAAAGTTTCGACGATTTTCTGTCCACGCTCGCGTCACGGAAGCGCAAGACGGTTCGGAAGGAACGCGAGCAGGCGCGCGCCTCCGGCGTGACGCTTGAATGGCTGACCGGCTCTGACATCAAGGAGGCGCATTGGGATATTTTTTTCCGCTTCTACATGGACACCGGCAACCGGAAATGGGGCAGTCCGTATCTGACGCGCGCCTTTTTCAGCCTCGTTGGCCAGCGCATGGCCGGTCGCATCTTGCTGGTGATGGGAAAACGCGACGGCGCCTACGTAGCGGGCGCTCTCAATTTTATCGGAGGCGACACACTATACGGCCGCTACTGGGGGTGCCTCGAAAATCACAGCTTCCTGCATTTTGAAGCGTGCTACTATCAGGCCATCGATTACGCCATCGCCAACAAGCTTGCGCATGCGGAAGCAGGCGCGCAAGGCGAGCATAAGCTTGCGCGCGGCTATGCGCCCGAGACAACCTATAGCCTGCACTATTTCGCTGATCCAGGGCTCGCGGCTGCTGTTGCAAGCTACCTGCGCCAAGAGCGGCAGGTGGTTGAAAGAGAAAAGGAAATCTTAAGCAGCGCCTTGCCATATAAGAAGTGCGGCTAAAACTTAAGCGCCTCGGTCCTTGACGTGAACTGCGGAATTTCCCTAATACTTGCCGAACCGTGGTGATTTGGCCGGCCGGCTTGCAGCCACGTTAAAAAACTCGCTAAAAGGTCGTGGTGCGGCAGCCCCGGCTTTCGACCGGCCAGTTTTGGACCTATGTCCTGGAGGGAGGCTGGCCGCAGCTTCATAAAGAGAATGCCTTGCTCCGCCCGTGATCTGCGGGTCTCATCCGATGACAGTCTGATTTTTCGCAGCGACAGCGCGTTGCCCCTCGATTGCGGGCGCGCCCTTGCGCCCTTCGAGATTGCCTACCAAACCTACGGCGCCCTAAACGCCGATAAATCGAACGCGGTTCTCGTCTGTCATGCTCTGACAGGCGACCAGCATGTCGCCAATCTGCATCCGATGACGGGCAAACCGGGTTGGTGGGAGACCATTATCGGGCCGGGCAAGCCGGTCGATACCGACCAATATTTCGTCATATGTTCGAATGTCATAGGCGGCTGCATGGGCTCGACCGGTCCAGCTTCACTCGATCCCGCCACCGGCAAGCCCTATGGCCTCGACTTTCCCGTCATCACCATCGACGACATGGTAAGGGCGCAAGCCCGCCTCATCGATCATCTGGGCATTCCCGACCTCTTCTGTGTGATCGGCGGCTCGATGGGCGGCATGCAGGTGCTGGAGTGGTGCGCAAGCTACGCCGATCGCGTTTTTTCGGCTGTGCCGATCGGGACCCCTCCGCGGCACTCGTCGCAGAATATCGCCTTCCATGAAGTTGGCCGGCAGGCGGTCATGGCGGACCCGGAATGGCGCGGAGGGCGCTATCTCGAGGAGGGCACAAACCCTGCCAAAGGCCTCGCGGTGGCGCGCATGGCCGCCCATATCACCTATCTCTCCGACGATGCGCTGCATCGGAAATTCGGGCGCAATCTGCAGAACCGCGAAAGGGTAACTTTCGGTTTCGACGCCGATTTTCAGGTGGAAAGCTATCTGCGCTACCAGGGGATCAGCTTCGTCGACCGCTTCGACGCCAACAGCTATCTCTACATCACGCGCGCGATGGACTACTTCGACCTTGCCGCCGATTATGGCGGGATCCTCGCGAACGCCTTCAAAGGCACCAAGACGCGCTTCTGCCTCGTGTCCTTCACAAGCGATTGGCTTTATCCGACGCGCGAAAGCCGCGCCATCGTTCAGGCGCTAAACGCCGTGGCGGCGAATGTCAGCTTTGTCGAAATCGAAAGCGACAAGGGCCACGACGCCTTCCTCTTGCACGAGCCGGAGTTGTTCGACACGGTGCGCGGCTTCCTTGAAGCAGCGAAACAAAAGCGCGGGTTGCCCTCCACGCCGAGCGAAAGGGACCGGACATGACGGTGGCGACTTTTGAGGACCGCGCGGCGCACCCGGCCGCTCAAGCCCCGCAACCTCGCATCGACCTGTTGCTGATCGCTGGCATGGTCGAGCCTGGCGCGCGGGTGCTGGATGTCGGCTGCGGGACAGGCGAGCTTCTGAAGCTCCTGGAGGAAAAAAAACACGTCGATGGGCGCGGCGTCGAGTTGAGCCAGTCCGGCGTCAACTTCTGCGTGGCCAAGGGGCTCTCCGTGATCCAGGGTGATGCCGATCATGACCTTGTAAACTATCCCGACCAGGCGTTCGACTACGCGATCCTAAGCCAGACGTTGCAGGCGACGCGGCATCCGAAGGCCGTGCTGGAGGAGCTCTTGCGCATCGCGCGCCACGTGATCGTCTCGTTCCCGAATTTCGGCCATTGGCGCATTCGCTGGCAGATTCTTCTCCACGGCCGCATGCCGATGACCTGGAATCTGCCCGAGGCGTGGTACGAGACGCCGAACATTCATTTTTGCACCATCGCGGATTTTCGGGAGTTATGCCAGGTGGTTGGCGCGAAGGTGGAGCGCTCGTTCGCGCTTTCGCCTTACGGTCACCCGCTCGGCACGAAGGTGCCGGCGTTCCTTCATAACATCATCGGGCAGCAGGCCGTATTTCTCCTGGCGGCGAACGATGCCGGGAAGCCAAACGGGGGCTAATCGGTTCGCGATGGGATCGGTGGTGGAATAATTGCATCGTGAACGGCTGAAAAAGAAACTCGGTATAATCGCATGCAAGGCAGCCATCGAGGACGCTAACGGATAAATCATGGATGTACGTATCGAAAGCTTACTAGAGGGAGCAGCCCGGGCCTCCGGAGCGGTCGCTATTATCGATGTGTTGCGTGCGTTCACGACCGCCGCCGTCGCTTTTGCCAATGGCGCCACCCGGATCACGATGGTTGCTTCAGTTGAGGAAGCCTTGGTTCTGCGCGCGCAGGGCGCTGGACAGATTTGCATGGGCGAAGTTGGCGGCCGCCCGCCGAAAAGTTTCGACTATGGCAACTCACCCTATGAATTATCCAAGGTCGATCTAACGGGGGTCGAGATTATCCAGAGAACGAGCGCGGGCACGCAAGGCATTGTCACGGCGGCAAAGGAGGCGCAATCCATGTTTGCCGCCTCGCTCGTCACGGCAAGCGCCACAGCTTGGGCATTACGCTCGCTGGCGGGCGGAAGGATAACGCTCGTGGCTATGGGCGAAGAAGGCCGCGTTCGCTCGAGCGAGGATGAAGTATGCGCTCTCTATTTACGCAATTTGCTGGAAGGAAGAGGTGGAAATCCCGATGCTGCTCGCCAGATGATCCTGTCCGGAGGAGAGGTTGCGAAATTCAACGATGTGACCCGTCCATGGCTTAATCCGAACGATGTTCCTTTGGCCTTGGATATCGATCGCTATGATTTTGCCGTCAGAGTCATCATCGAACACGGATATCCCGTAGCGCGCAAGTTCGAGGCGTAGCATTCCGGTTAGTCCGCGCCTTGCCTCACGCTTTGTATTGGTCGGCGAGCGCCCGACTAACCGCCACGTTGGCTCGGCGCGCTCGCCTCTGCGCGCCAACATAGTATAGAAGAACCTTATTCAAATCAGAATAGATCGTATTGCCGCATCAGCCTGCAGGATTGTCGCAGGCGCGAGTCCGGCCCAAATGGCGGTTTCAGCCCCGGCTTCGCGGCCTGAGCAGCAGCGGGCCGAAAACAACCGCAAAGCCGCCGAAGGCCAGGATCCAGGCGCCCGCGGCAATGTGCACCAGCATGGTCTGGGGCTCGATCCCGAACGCAGCCGCGATCCGGGAG
This sequence comes from Rhodomicrobium sp., assembly GCA_049697375.1. Classification (GTDB taxonomy): domain Bacteria; phylum Pseudomonadota; class Alphaproteobacteria; order Rhizobiales; family Rhodomicrobiaceae; genus Rhodomicrobium. The sequence goes on along the minus strand of JBAVVQ010000417.1, from coordinate 2,061 downwards.
AGGGCGGCGATCACGGCGAAGATGTAGATCGCAAGGACCGTTGGCGACGCGGTCAGCGCATTTCCCGTGTGCCCGAGGCTGGCGCGCGTCATCACGGCAAGCGTCATGATGCCGATGGCGCCCGCCGCCCAGGCATGAATGCCCGCGACCGGCGTCACAATCCCGGGAAACGCGATCGACAGAGCCATGAGAAGGAAGCCCAAAGGCACGAACAAATAGCCGACATGCAGGACCGTGATCAGCGGCTCTCCAAAAGTACGGTAGCCTTTCCAGCGCGCGAGACGAATGAGATGCAGAACGCCTGCGATGCCGCAAGCGGCGCCCGTCGCCATGTTCGCGGGGGCAAATATCCAGGCAGCCAGCGCGATAGCCGACGCCGCGATGGTCACGGCATCGAACTTGCCGAAAGGCGCGGGCAGATTTTTCAGCCCGAACTTGGCGAGCCAGTTCCGTGTGAAGCTCGGGATGATGCGCCCGCCAATCAGGGATAGGAGCAGGACCGCTGCCGCAATGCCGATGCGCTTGCCGTAATCGGCTGTGCCGGCGGTCGCCGTTTCGATGTGGAAGACCAGATTGCCGATGGCGAAAAGAGAAATGAGGATCAGAAGCTTGAGATTGTTCTTGTTTCCGCCGGCGACGATCTCGCGGCCCACGATGATCCCAACCGCGACCAGAAAGAGCACGTCGATAGTCGCGGCGGCGCCCGCGCCGATCAGCGCGGAGGTTGCGACCGCGGCGCGGCCGACGAGCCAAAGCGCAAAAAGCGCCGCGAGAGGGGCGCCCGCAACAGGAAGGCGGCCTGTCCAGTTCGGCACGGCGGTCAGAAGGAACCCGGCGACGATGGCGGGGAGAAATCCGTAAAGCAGCTCATGCTGATGCCAATCGATGGGACTGAGCGTCGTCGGAAGGGCAAGGTGTCCCTGCAACATCGGGATGAAAAGCAGCATCGCGACCGCAGCCCAGATCGATCCGCCAAGGAAAAAGGGACGGAAACCATAGCTGAAGATCGCGGGCCCACGATAAGCCCTAAGCGTTTCGGCGGTGGTGGCCATGGTCTGTCCCTTGCGCATTTCCCGATTTGTGGTATTTGAGATACCACTTTATCGGCTTATCGTCTACCCATTGAAAGCGAAACCATGACAGTCCTGGCGGGATGGGGAGAGATGACGCTCGCATTGATCGCCTTCTTCGTCTCGCACGTGGCGCCGGCGCGGCCCGCCGTGCGGCGAAGCTTGCAGGCGCATCTCGGCAGCGTCGCTTACGGCGTCATCTATTCCACCGTCTCGCTCGCGGTTCTAGTGTGGCTGATCGCCGCCGCCCGGAACGCGCCTCATGTCCAGCTTTGGGACTTCGAACTCTGGCAGCTCTGGGTTCCCAATCTCGTCATGCCGTTTGCGTGTCTTTTCGTTGCGTTCGGCATTGCGGCGCCGAACCCATTTTCCTTCGGGGGGCGTGGAAGCGAAGCCTTCGATGCGGATCGCCCGGGCATCGCAGGCATCACCCGGCATCCGCTGCTATGGGCGTTTACGCTGTGGGCGCTGGCGCATATGGCTCCCAATGGGGACCTCGCGCACGTCCTTTTGTTCGGGCCTTTTGCCGTTTTCGGGATCGCAGGCATGTCCGCGCTTGATCGCCGCAAACGAAAGCAGTGGGGCGCGGAGCTATGGATGGTTCGAGCGGCGAAGACGTCTGCGTTCCCTTTCGCGGCGCTCCTCGAAGGGCGCGTCCGCCTTCGCGAACTGCGCCTGGACCCGTGGCGCGCAGTGGCGGCGCTGGCCCTCTATGCGGCGCTGATCGCCGCGCATCCTTACGCGATCGGCGTTTCGCCATTGCCCGCCTAGCCTAGGCAAGCATCCCCGGCCTGCCAACGAATGGGGGCGGCTTTTGACGCCCTGGCAGCCGAGACGTAAATAGGATCTTTCTTAGGCCCCATAGGGTCGAAAGCGGAGATGGCGACGGGTATTCGGCGCGGCCTGCATCACCTCCGAATGCGGACATTGCCTTTAATGCGCTAAAATGGGCAATGGGAGTCCGCGGATATCGCCGCGTTGGACAGTTCAC
>JBAVVQ010000416.1:0-6629 GCA_049697375.1 Rhodomicrobium sp. | reverse complement strand
TCCTCTTGCCGTGCGAAGCGCGGCCATGTTCTCGAGATCCTCGGCCAGCGCAAAAGAAGCGATTCTAACTACAAAATGGCAATACGCCTTAATCCGGACATTGAAAGTAGCAAGGAAGGCCTAAAGCGGCTCCGAGCGAATCGGTAATTTACTTCGCTCCAGAAAAACAAGACCGCAAAGGCGCGAATTTCCATAACGGAATGCCGCGCGGGCACATTGGGAGCAAAATCGTGAATATGAGATCCGCTTGTTTATTTGCAGGCGCGTTGTTGATTTCCGCGCCTTTTTCCGCCATTTCCGCGCCTCGTGATGATAAAGGGGATGCCCTTCGAACCATCGCCAGCCGCGTCGGGCGCTCGCTTGGCGCGGCGTCTGTCTGCCCAGGCATAGCGCCGCCTCGCGTCAAAGGGATTTCGGACAAGCTCACGACCGTGATCACATCCTCCTCCCGCAGCGAAGACGAGAGCAGGTCCGTGCTTGATCTGTTCAACGCAAGCTATGTTGAAGGCGCGCGCGATGTGAACGCGCGGCAAATCGACTGCGCCACTGCGGACCGGGCGCTTGCCGATCTCGAGAAGGTTTCCGGACCCTCGTCCCAAATGAGCGCGGCGCCCGCGATAGCGCAACCTACGACTTTCGCCACGCAACTTGCGGCAGGCCCAATTCACGGGGTCACCGACAGTGAAATCAGGTTCGGCGCATCGTTGCCGCTGACCGGACCCAACAAGGACTATGGGCATCAAATAAAGGTCGGGATCGAAACGGCGTTTCGGATGGCCAACGATGCGGGCGGGATCAACGGGCGGATGCTCCGGATCATCGTCGCCGATGACGGCTATGAGCCAACCCGGACCACGGAAACCATGAGGCTGCTCTATGACAAGGAGCAGGTTTTTGGGTTCGTTGGGAACTTTGGGACGGCCACGTCAATGGTCGCCGCCCCATTCGCGCTCGAGCGCCAATCCCTGTTTTATGCGGCCTACACAGGCGCCAACGTTCTCCGGCGCGACCCGCCAGACCGTTACGTCTTCAATTACCGCGCGAGCTATGCGGAGGAGACCGAGGCCGCCGTGCGATATCTCGTGAAAGTGCGCCGGATCAAGCCAGAGCAGATCGCCGTGTTCGCTCAGCAGGATGCTTTTGGCGATGCAGGTTTTGCGGGCGTGGCGAAAGCGATGCGCGCGCTGCGCGGCGGCGACGGCGGTTTCATCCTGCGAACGGCTTACCCCCGAAATTCGCTCGAGGTCGATACGGCGATCGCCCAGCTGAAAGCGAGCAAGACGCCGATCAAGGCGGTTGTCATGGTGGCGACCTATCGCGCCGCCGCAAAATTTATCGACAAATCGCGCGAAGTGATTCCAGGCCTGATTTACACCAATCCGTCTGCTGTCGGTAGCAGCTCGCTCCGCGAGGAGCTTATGCTGATCGGTCCTCAATATGCCCAAGGGGTGATCGTCACGCAGGTCGTCCCGGCCGTGGACGGGTACTCATCCCTGATCCTGGAGTACAAGTCTGCGCTGGCTAAATATTTTGGCGGCGAAGCGCCGGATTATGTGTCGTTCGAATATTATATCGCCTCCCGTATTCTCGTCGAAGCGCTCAAACGCGCCGGACCGCAGCTTGATTCGGAGAAGCTCGTGGAAACTCTGGAGAGCATTCGGGACTTCGACCTGGGTTTGGGAACGGCGATAAACTTCAATAAAAGCGAGCATCAGGGATCGCATAAGGTTTGGGGCACGCAGCTGAACGAAGCTGGGAATTACGAGCCTGTGGAACTGCAGTAACGGCTCCCTAGCTAGAGCGTATCCGCTTTTGATGGACTCAAAAGGGCGCTCTAGCCCTTTGTTTTATCGTGTCTTATTGGGAAACCGCTTCTTGTTTTTCCGGATGCACTCTAGTTGTGGAGCCTTTCTTCGCAAGCGTTGCGTAGAATCTGGGAATAGGCAAGAAGGAGGTGGGCTTTAAGATAAGAGGGGGGGACTTACATGCGATCCCGATCGGCTGTGCTTGTGGCATGCGCGTTCATGATGGCGGGTTCCTTGTCCGCGGCGTCTGCGCCTCGTGACGATAAGGGGAGCGCGCTTCGCAATTTGGTAAGCCGGGTTGGTCATTTGCTTGGCGCCGCATTCGCTTGTCCAAACGTGGCGCGGCCGCGCATCAAGAGCATCTCCGGCACGATCTCGGCTGTGATCAAATCCTCGGCTGTTGGCGAGGACGAAAGCAAAGCCATCCTGGACTTGTTCAATGCGAGCTACCTTGAGGGCAGTCGCGCGGTCACCTCACAGCAAACCGACTGCGTCACCGCGGATCGCGAGCTGGGCGATCTCGAGAGCGCGTCCGCGCCAGCGCCTGTGCATCAGATGCCTGCGCCTCAGATAAATGTCATGACTCCGGCTCAATCTGCGGCTTTCGCGACGCAAATTGCCCCCGGTCCCATTCATGGCGTGAGCGACAGTGAAATCCGCTTCGGTATATCGGCTCCGTTCTCAGGCTCCGCCAAGGACCTCGGCCACCAGATGCGCGTCGGCATCGAAACGGCATTCCGCATGGCGAATGAAACAGGCGGGATCAACGGGCGGACTCTAAGGCTCGTTACCGCTGACGACGGCTATGAGCCGGGCCGCACCGGCGAAACCATGAAACAGCTTTATGACCAGGAACAAGTGTTCGGTTTCATTGGAAACGTGGGAACGCCGACGGCCGCCGTGGCCGCTCCCTTTGCTTTAGAGCGGCGGGCCTTGTTTTACGGCGCGTTCACCGGAGCAAACGTTTTGCGGAACGAACCGCCTGACCGCTATGTGTTCAACTACCGCGCGAGCTACGCCGAGGAAACCGACGCGATGGTTCACTATCTGGTGAAAGTGCGGCGGCTGAAACCGGAGCAAATCGCAGTGTTCGCGCAACAGGATTCCTTCGGCGACGCCGGATTCGAGGGCGTGATGAAGGCCATGCGCGCGCTCCGGGGCGGAGATGGCGGCACCGTTTTGCGTATCGGATACCCCCGTAACACGGTCGATGTCGACACGGCTATTGCCCAGCTGAAAGCCAACAGGGCGATCAAAGCCGTTGTCATGGTGGCGGCTTACCGCGCGGCGGCAAAATTCATCGAAAAGACGAAAGACGTGATCCCTGGGTTGACCTACACCAATGTTTCTTTCGTGGGCAGCACCTCGCTTCGCGATGAATTGATGCTGCTGGGCGCGAAATATGCGCAAGGGGTTATCGTGACCCAGGTGGTTCCGGCCGTGGACGGCTACTCGTCCTTGGTCCTCGAATATAAGGACGCCTTGGCTAAATATTACGGTAGCGAGGCGCCCGATTATGTCTCTTTGGAAGGCTATGTCGCGGCAAAGGTGCTGGTGGAAGCGCTGAGACGGACCGGAGCGCAGCTCGATACGGAACATCTCGTGGACGCCCTTGAAGCGATGCGTGACTATGATGTGGGGCTCGGGACGTCAATCACCTTCAGCAGAAGCGAGCATCAGGGATCGCACAAGGTCTGGGGCACGCAACTCACTGAAACAGGAAAGTTCCAGCCGTTCGAGATGCAATAAGACCGCGACTCGGCCTTTCGACAGCATCTTAAGCGCCAATTGAGCCTGGATGGCGTGGCTAGGAGGATGCTGAAAAGCGATGTTGCCCATGGCCTCACGGTGAGCCCGCCGAACCGCGACAAGCTCATGGCTCGACAAGCTCACCGTGAGGGCTAAGCCGTTGAAAACACTAGACCTTATCCTGAGCCTGTCGAAGGATGAAGCCAAGATTTCATGCTCTTTCAGCAGCCTGCTAGCTCTTTGTCTTATCGTGCGTCTTATCGGAAAACCGCTTCATGCTTTTCCGGACGCACTCTAGGACAACCAGCTATCTTGTCCGGGCTTTTTCTTGCCTTCTAACCAGCATGCGTTCGCCAAAATTTCTTGCAAATCATCGTTTCAGTTGGAAGTGGGATCATAAACAAGAGGTCGTTCATCATGGACAATAGTTTCATCGGTTTTGTGGAAGACATTTTCAACTATCTGCGTGGCCTTCCGCTTTTGAATGAGCACTACGACAAGCTGATTGTCGTTCTGGGCGCTCTCCTGCTTTTTTATTTCGTCGGCGCGATGGTCAGAAATGTTCTCATAGGAGCTCTGCTTGTTTTCTTCCTTTGGGGCTTCCGTTATCAGGACATCGGCGATTCCCGGCACGTCAATCGGTACACAGGCGCTCTCTGTGATGCGACGAGCGAATGCTGGCAGCCGGAGAAATTCTCCGATGTCTACGATCGTTCGAGGCGCGACCGTCCTGGTCACGATCGCTCAAGCTATGACCGCCCTGACTACGAACGCTCAAGCTCCCGGTATTGAAACGGCTCGGCCGCACACATTGAAATCTCTCGATTGGCAACCCTATTGAGGACGGTCCGGCTTGCGCCGGAAGCCTGACCGCATGCCACGAAAGGACCGAGTGTGCCAGCCGAAACGATCCTTCTTCAAGACTGGAAAACGCCGTTCGAGATGCCGCCCTTCGCCGCGATTCGCGACGAGGATTTCATGCCGGCCTTCCAGGAAGCGATGAGGCTTCACCTGGCCGAGGTGGAGAAGGTCGCCGGTAACGCCGAGACGCCAACCTTCGCGAACACGATTGAGGCGCTGGAAAGAGCGGGCCGCGGCCTTCAGAAAGTCAGCTCCGTTTTCTTCAATCTTGCATCCTCTGACACGAATGACGAGCGGCAGAAGATCGAGCGCGAGATCTCGCCTGTGCTGAGCAAGCATGGCATGGCCGTCCTGACCAACCCGAAGCTTTTCGCGAGGATCGAAGCGCTTCACAAGGCGGCCGATACGCTGGGTCTGACGCCCGAGCAAAGGCGGCTCCTCGAGAGATATTACAAGCGGTTTGTCCGCGCGGGCGCGCTGCTCGACGAAGCGGGAAAAGCGCGCATGACGGAGATCGGAGCCCGCCTCGCCGAGCTGCATACAGCGTTTTCGCAAAATGTCCTTGCGGCGGAAAAGTCCTTCCAACTCGTTCTGAAGGCCGAAGAAGACCTGAAGGGCCTCCCGGAATTTGTCAGGCAGGCGGCGGCGCAAGCCGCGCGCGATCGCGGCCTTCCGGGCGACTATGTCATCACCCTGTCGCGCGCCAGCATCGAGCCCTTCCTGGAGTTTTCGGAACGCCGCGATCTCAGGAAGAAGGCACACGAAGCCTACGTCGCGCGCGGTGAGGAAGCGGCTACGGACAATCGCCCGCTTATCCAGGAAATTCTCGCATTGCGAAGCGAGCTCGCGAAGCTCCTCGGTTTCGAGACTTACGCCGATTACCAGATCGACGACGCGATGGCGAAGACGCCTGCCTCCGCGCGCGAGCTTTTGGAAAGGGTGTGGCGCGGGGCCAAGCTTAGAGCCGATAAAGAGCGCGAAGCGCTGGCGAGCATGGCGCAGGCGGAAGGTCATAACGAGCCCTTGGCCGCCTGGGACTGGCGCCATTACACGGAGAAGCGCCGGAAGGCCGAATTCGATATCGACGGCGCGGCGCTGAAGCCGTATTTCGAGCTGAATAATATGATCGCGGCGGCGTTCGACACCGCGCGCCGGCTGTTCGGGCTCAGCTTCAGAGAACGGGCTGACATGCCTGTCTATCACCCGGATGTCCGCGTCTGGGAGGCATCGAACCGGGAAGGCAGGGTGATCGCCCTTTTCATCGGAGACTATTTTCACAGGCCGTCGAAGCGAAGCGGCGCCTGGATGAGCAGTTTTCGCAAGCAGGAGCGGCTTAACGGGGACGTTCCTCCCATCATCGTGAACGTCTTGAATTTCACGAAAGGAGGGGACGGCGCTCCTACGCTCCTTAGCCTCGACGATGCAAGGACGCTGTTCCACGAGTTCGGGCACGCGCTCCACGGCCTGCTCTCCGATGTGACCTATGGCAGCCTTTCGGGCACCAGCGTGGATCGCGATTTTGTCGAACTGCCTTCTCAGCTTTTCGAGAACTGGCTCTTGAGGCCCGAGGTCTTGAACCGGTTTGCGCGCCACACCGAAACAGGGGAGCCGATCCCCAAGAGCCTGGTCGAGAAGCTTCACGCTGCACGGAAGTTCAATCAGGGATTTGCGACCGCGGAGTATACGGCGTCGGCGATGTTCGACCTCGATATCCATGAGGCAGGCTCGCCGGGCGCTCTGGACACGGCCGAGTTTGAACAAGAGCTCAGGGCGCGCATCGGCATGCCGGAGGCCATCGCGCTCAGGCATCGGCCGCCTCATTTCCAGCACATCTTCGCGGGCAGCGGCTACGCGGCGGGCTACTACACTTATCTTTGGGCGGAGGTGATGGAAGCCGATGCGTTCGAGGCCTTCGAGGAAGCGGGCGACGTCTTCGACCCGGCGGTTGCGGAGCGCCTGCGAAGGTTCGTCTACTCTTCCGGCGGCGCCATGAAACCGGATGAAGCCTACCGCGCTTTCCGGGGCCGCGATCCTTCTGTCGAGCCGCTCATGGAGAAGCGTGGATTGCACGACACGGAGTGATCGATTTAACCGGCCGTTAGAACGTCATTCCGTGATCGCTCGCCACAGGTTCTTGGCTTCATCCTTCGACAGGCTCAGGATGAGGTCGCGTGTTTTCAACGGCTTAGCCCTCATGGTGAGCCTGTCGAACCA
>JBAVVQ010000415.1:0-2272 GCA_049697375.1 Rhodomicrobium sp. | reverse complement strand
TGGGAGAGCGCGACGTCGGCAAGGTTTACCAAGGGCAATCGGCCATTGTGAAGTCGGACGCATTCCCGAACCGGACCTTCGATGTAAGGGTCGCCACGATCGCGAAAGCGCTTGGCGCGCCGCAGCTTTCATGGCGGAACAGGCGCAAGCAGGCGGACGTCGATGTCCTCGAGGTTGTCCTGGACCTTGAGGAAGGCGTTCCGCTGCTTCCGGGAATGCGCGTTGACGTCCTGTTCCGGGAGAGCGCGACGGCCCAGAAGAGCTCATCTGCGAGCTCGCAATAATCTACTCCAACGGAGCGGCAGGACCAGGATTGAGGAATGGCTTAAGGCCTTCCTCAGGCTTTGTCATTTGCTGCGAGGGCGAGGGCAATGCGCCAATGCTGTATCCATTCCACGCCGCGGAAGGCCTGAGCGTTCGTTCCACGTCTGCGATCGAGACATACCGGCCCTCGCAAGGAGCCTGTTTTCCCATGGCATATCGCACTTCGATGTCACGATAGGCGACGTTCACCTCTTCCTCCCCATAGGGCGCAGTGCCGAACATGAGGTTTGGTCCGGAAAGACAAAATCCGGCCGCAAGGAGCTTCCATTGCTCTGCGAAATAGGCAAAGCGCTCTGCGAAGCTTCGCCCTACGCGGTCGAAAGTCATGGCCGGGTTTGAGGCGGGCCAAATGAACAGGAACCGGAACGTGTTTGCGGAAACCGGCGCAATGTTCGTAAGCGCGGCGTCCGGTTTTCTACGCGCGACCTCGAATAACTCGCTCATGCTCTTCGGATCGAGCGCATTCACAATCGCTTTCGCCTGATCTCCAGCGGATGCGTCCGAGACCGGGATGCACAAGGACAAGACCCCGGCGGCAAAACTTTTAAGTGTGAATTGGCGTATCATGGCCGTCATGTTGCGATTAAGAGACCGATCCGTCAACATATTCCCCGTAACTTGCGCGGAAATCAGGCGGCGCGCGAAATGTTGCAATCGACAAGCTTGCTTTTTTGCCTTAAGTAAGCGCAATTCCAGCTCAACTGGCGCGGCGGGCTTGCGCTGCATTTTCAGCGCGGCATGAAGACCTCCTTTGATGTGCCGCAGAAGGACTTCAGGTATGAACATCATCGAGACGCTCGAAAAAGAGCAAATGGCGCAGCTTGAGGCGAAGCGCCGCATTCCGACCTTTCAGCCCGGGGACACATTGCGCGTCAACGTCAAGGTGGTCGAGGGAAGCCGCGAACGTGTCCAGGCCTATGAAGGCGTCTGCATCGCGCGGTCCGGCAGGGGTTTCAATGAAAGCTTCACGGTCCGGAAGATCTCCTACGGCGAGGGCGTCGAGCGCGTGTTTCCGCTTTACTCTCCGCTCATCGACAGCATTACGGTCGTGCGCCGCGGCAAGGTGCGCCGCGCGAAACTTTATTATCTGCGCGGCCTGCGTGGCAAGGCGGCCCGCATCCCCGAGCGCACGGATAACCGGGCGAAGGCGCTGAAGGCGGAATTCAAGGGCTTCAAGCGGCCCAAGGGCAATCCGGATAACCTCAAGCTGATCAAGGGGCTCGAGGCCAACGATGAGAAGCGCCTGAATGAAATCGGCGTGATCAAGCTCGAGCAGCTCGCAAACTTCTCGGACGAAGAGATCGCGCTGGTGGATGACTACCTGAAGCTCGGCGGGCGCCTTGAGCGCGAGGATTGGCCGGGCCAGGCTCTCAAGCTCATGGCGGAGACAACGGCGGACGAAGTTCCCGCTGTTGAGGAAGAGGCTGCGCCGCAGGCTTGAGCGCCGCCTGGGCGTCATGCGCTGCAACCCGCTGGGCAACGCCCCGTTGTTCAGCTCTTATATTTTTCAATATTTATTGGGCCTGATCGCTGACGAGTACGAGCGGCTCGATCTTAGCGAGCAAGATGATCGGCGGCCCAGCGCCCGTGTGCTTGCCTCTAATCGCGGCAGCGGCCTTTAGCGTTCTGCGGTTAATTTCTTCGACGCTGAGTGAGCTCAAGTCGCTCCATTGATAGAGGGAGCTATCCTGTAGAGGAGCCGCTGGCTTAGCCCCGCGCGCGATCACAAGAGCGGGCGCAATAAAAAGGGTAAGGGCGAGTAATGCGACGATCTTCAACAACAACATACGCATCACCTCTAAGAAAGCCGTCCGTCTTTCAGGACGAGCCATAAGAGCCTCGCTCGCTTTCGGCGTCACCATCTGACAGACTGGCTCAAGGGGCGCTGTTCCGTGCGGAACAAAGCTAAAAGAGCGGGCTGCTCATTCCCGTGGGCGCCCCTTAGCAC
>JBAVVQ010000414.1:0-4168 GCA_049697375.1 Rhodomicrobium sp. | reverse complement strand
GTTTAAGCTCGTACCCCACTCTATCTTGTGATTCCATTCATATTTTTATCGACTGTGGAAAATCGAGTGAGTCAAATCGACTCATAAAAAAGGCGGCCATTTTTGAGCAGCTATTTTCGGCAGATATATTCAGAAACGCAAACGCGCCTCCTCTTAATAGACGCGCTTAAATTTCCACTGGGCCACGACTGCAAATAGCGCACGCCGCAGGAATATTGCGACAGCTTGCCGTATGACATGCGGAATACCAGCCGCAATTAGGCCCGAATCAGGTAGGCTCTCCGCTGGTCTCGCGTTGGCTGTGCATATTCCGGCGGGGCTTTAGCCAATCATGAGAGGGATCTGATAATGCGGAATGCGGCGCGGATTGCCGTAGCGGCGGCGTTTTGTTTCACGGCTGCGAGTGCGATGGCCGAACCGGGCACGAAGGAGGAGCAGGCGGCCTGTAAGCCTGACGTTTTTCGCCTTTGCAAAGACTTTATACCGATTACGGAAAAGATCGTCTCCTGCCTGAAGGAGAACAAGAGCAAGCTTAGCCCCGCCTGCCGCAAAGTCTTTCACGGCTAAGAAACATTACGAAATCAAAGGTCGTCCCGGAAACGCCGCAAGCGTTATCCGGGATTGTTTCGCTTTTCGAGATCGCGCATAGCGCGCAAGCGGCTTCCGCGATGACGATGGCGCCTGCCTTAGAGCGCGTCCGGAAAAGTATGAAGCGGTTTTCCGATAAGACGCACGATAAAACAAAGAGCTAGAGCGCGCTTTTGATTCCATCAAAAGCGGATACGCTCTAGCCCGCCTAAAAGCGATCCTTGCGCCGCCGCAACTCCTCGAAGACCTTCGAATCGGGAACATCCGGCCCGAAGCCGAGACTTTTGCGGATGGCAGGGCTCTTCGCGCGCAGGAACGGGTTTGTCTCAAGCTCCGTGGCAAGGGTAACAGGCAAGGTCGGCTCGCCCCGGCTCCTCAACGCATCCACCTTGCGCTTACGATCAAGAAGCGCCGGATTCTCCGGCTCCACCGTGAGCGCGAACCGGATGTTCGCCTGAGTGTACTCATGGCCGCAATAGATGAGTGTATCGGGCGGCAGGGCCATGATCTTCTGGAGCGAGCGCCACATCTCGGCATGGCGGCCTTCTATGACGCGCCCGCAGCCTACCGAAAAGAGTGTATCGCCAGCGAAGGCCACGCCGCGTTTCCCGCCGCTCCCTGAGACATCCACCGCGTTTGGAAGGAAATAAGTGACATGGCCGGGTGTATGCCCAGGGGTTTCCAGCACCTGGACTTCGATGGACCCGAAGGTCAGCTTTTCGCCTTCCGCGACGGGAATATCGATGCAGGGGATATCGCGCGCTTCTTTCCCGGGCCCATATATGGTGCAATTCGTCTCGCGCTTCAGAGCCTGGTGTCCTGCGACATGATCGAAATGCGAGTGCGTCGTGAAAATATGCGTCAGCGCCCAGCCAGCGTCGCGCAAGGCCTTGCGGACAGCATCCTCGTCGGGGGCGTCGATGGCCGCAGTCACGCCTGCGGACCTGTCATGAATCAAGATACCGTAATTGTCGCTTCGGCAGGGAAATTGCCGGATTTCGATCGTTGACATGGCTCACCTGACAACCTTTCTTGAGGCAGACTTAAGAGATGTGCGGCCATCATTAAATAGGAAATAAAGAAAGTGATCTTGGCCTCTCATGTATGACGACGTCTCGCAGCTCAGGGATTTCTATGCGTCGCCGCTTGGGCAGCTCACCCGGCGCATCATTGCGCGGCGCATCCGCGCCCATTGGGATAATGTATCCAACATGGATGTCGTCGGCCTCGGCTACGCATCTCCGTTCTTGCAGATTTTCAACGGTGAAGCCCGCGTAACCGCCGCGCTGATGCCCCACAGGCAGGGCGTCGTGCAATGGCCGCGCGAGGGGCCTTACCGGTCCACCCTGGTATCCGAGATAGAACTCCCCATTCGCGATACATCCGTTGACTGTGTTCTGGTCGTTCATGGGCTTGAGCATGTGGACGCTCGCCATTCCTATCTGCGCGAAATCTGGCGCGTGCTCATGCCGCAAGGGCGCGTCATCATTGTTGTTCCCAATCGGCGGGGCGCCTGGGCTCAGCTCGAATCCACGCCCTTCGGTCATGGGCGGCCCTACAGCGTGGGGCAAATCCAAAGGCTCTTGCGCGATGTGCTTCTTGAGCCCGTCGGGATTACGCCGTGCCTCTTCGCCCCGCCATTTCGCGCTCGCGTCCTTCCATCGGCTGCGCTGGTCTGGGAAAGGGTGGGAGCGCGGCTCTGGCCCGCTTTCTCCGGTGTCTTGATCGTTGAGGCGGTCAAGCAGGTGTACGCGGAAGTGCGCGTTGTGGTGAAGAAACCGGTCTTTGTGCCGATTCGGGCGCTGCCAGGCTTAAGCCCGGTCCGGCGAAAAGTTGCGCAAGAGATTCGCGCATTAGAGCGAGACAGCGCTTCTTGAGCTTGCGATCGAGAGCAGAGTCCGGCCACAATCCTGGTGGATGCAACGCTGAGCGAATCCGGGGAGCGGATACGAAAACCTCGGCCGCCGTGCCACAATCCTGACCGGAGTTTCCCGTGCGCCCTGCAGTCATCGCCGCGACCGGCCTCTATACCCCGCCCGACAGCATCTCGAACGCCGAACTGATCGAAGCTTTCAACGCCTATGTCGGGCATTTCAACGCTGAGAACGCGGCGGCCGTCGCCGAGGGGCGCATGGAGGCGCTTCTTCCGTCGTCCGTCGAGTTCATCGAGAAGGCTTCGGGGATCAAGTCGCGCCACGTGGTCCAAAAGTCGGGCATCCTCGATCCGGCGCTGATGCGGCCGGATCTTCCGGAGCGCCCCAACGAGCAAATCTCCATTCTCGCGGAGATTGCCGTGAAAGCCGCCGAGGACGCGCTTGAGCGTTGGGGCAAGCCGCGCAAGCGGATTGGCGCGGTGCTCTGCGCGGCGTCGAACATGCAGCGCGCCTATCCCGCAATGGCCATCGAGGTTCAGGCTGCGCTCGGGATCGACGGATTCGCGTTCGACATGAATGTCGCCTGCTCTTCGGCGACCTTTGGGATCAAGACGGCGGCGGATTATATCGCGGCGGGGTCGGTGGATGCGGCGCTGGTGGTCAACCCCGAGATCTGCTCGGGGCATCTCAACTTCCGCGACCGCGACAGCCATTTCATTTTCGGTGACGTGGCCACCGCGGTGATCGTCGAGCGAACCGACGAAGCGAATGGCGGCTGGGACATTCTCGGCGCGCGCCTCAAAACCCAGTTTTCGAACAACATCCGCAACAATGCCGGCTTTCTGAATCGCGCCGCGCCTACGGGCCGGGACTTGCCGGACAAGCTGTTCGTCCAGCAGGGCCGCAAGGTGTTCAAGGAAGTTGTGCCCATGGTCTCCGAGATGATCCTCCGCCATGCCGCCGACCTTGGCGTCGACCCGCATGGGCTGAAGCGGCTTTGGCTGCATCAGGCCAACATCAATATGAACGAGATGATTGGGCGCCGCGTGCTGGGACGGGATCCCAAGCCCGACGAGAATGTGATCATCTTGAACGAATACGCCAACACCTCCTCGGCCGGGTCGATCATCGCCTTTCATAAACACTCCGAGGACTTGGCGGCGGGCGACCTCGGGCTGATCTGCAGTTTTGGTGCGGGCTACTCCGCCGGCACGGTGTTCGTGCGCAAGCGTTAGCGCCCGCAAGGCAAGGGCTGTGTACGCGATGTGCGCTTAATCGCACGCATGAAACCTGCTTTTTGTATGCATCCTGCGAATGGCGGCATGTTTTGGTCCACTTGTCCCTGACACTTTCGTCCGCTTTCCTGCTTCTGAAAGATCTTCGGCGAAATCGCCTTTCCGGCAGGTTAACGAAGTCTCCAGCCCGCTCCAACCCCTGATAAATATGGGAAAAAATGCCGAACGGGACACCGTCGCCGCGCCTGCGCCGCGGTTATCCCGGCTCTTGGCGCGCGTTAATTCTTGAAGCCGAAACATATTTAACGGACTTTTGCGCGTCCCAGTAAATGAAATAATTCCGGCATTAAATTTAATTCCTGATTACGCACTTGCGTCAGCCGGATTGGGTATGCTATGGAACAAAACAAGAACAACTGATTTGCAACGGGTTTCCCATGGCGCGCAACAAAGTTCAATTTCAGAAGGGTA
>JBAVVQ010000413.1:0-1817 GCA_049697375.1 Rhodomicrobium sp. | reverse complement strand
CCATCATCCGATCGGAACCAAGCCGCGCCTTGCGATGGCGCTCCTTCTCTGGCTTGGCGTGCGGCGATCAGACGTCATCTTGCTCGGCCCCTCGCACGAGAGCGACGGCTTGATCTCCTTTGTGCAGTTCAAGGGCCGGAAGAAATCGCAGCGGATTATCACGCTTCCCATCCTGCCGCCCTTGCAGCAGGTGCTTGAGAATACCCCTCTCAGTAAAGAGACCTATCTTGAGACCGCCTATGGAAAGTCATTTACGGCCCCGGGCTTTGGGAACTGGTTCCGGACGCAATGCGACGCTGCAGGGTTGACAAAATGCAGCGCCCACGGCCTTCGCAAGATCGGAGCAGTTCGCGCGGCCGAAAATGGCGCAAGCGAGCACGAGCTCATGGCGCCGTTCGGATGGGAAAACGCCGATATGGCGCGAATCTACACACGTAAGGCTGCTCAGAAGAGGATGGCGGTCAGTGCGGCTGCCAAGATGTCGAAGGGCCTCATTCCGGGGGATCTGCGTGTCCCACCTGCTGTCCCATCGGAGATAAAACTCATAAAAAACAATGACTTAAAAAGAAGATGGTGCCCAGAAGAGGACTCGAACCTCCACGCCTTGCAGCGCTAGTACCTGAAACTAGTGCGTCTACCAATTCCGCCATCTGGGCTATGGCCTTACAGGTAAATCCCGCCGCACGCTTTGTCAATCGAAGCCCGCTGTCCGGCGGCTGCCCTGTCAAATATACGACGGGAGGGCAAGCCGCGCCTTTGCAATCGGCCGAAGCCGGGTTATGCATGAATGAACACTTTCGTTCTCACGCGCTCTCCAAGTCAGGTCCGGCATGGCTGCAACATTTGGAAATTCGACCGTGGTTACCGTTTTTGGTGGCTCAGGGTTTCTGGGACGCTATGTGGTGCAAGCGCTCGCGCGCTCAGGCTGCCGAATTAAGGCCGCTGTCCGCCGTCCCGAGCTTGCTCTTCATTTGCAGCCGCTCGGTACAGTAGGGCAGATCGCTCTCCTGCAAGCCAACATCCGCAATGAAAAGTCCGTCGCGGAGGCTGTCCGGGGGGCCGATTGGGTTATCAATCTCGTCGGCGTTCTGCAGCCGTCAGGCCGGCAGACTTTCAAAGCCGTTCATGCGGAGGCGCCGGAAACGATCGCTAAAGCAGCAAAGGCGCACAGCGCGCTCGGGTTCATCCACATTTCTGCAATCGGCGCGGATCGGCTCTCGCAATCGGGGTATGCCCGGACAAAAGGAGAGGGCGAGGCTAGGGCATTGGCTGCATTCCCCGAAGCCGTGATTTTGCGGCCATCGCTTGTTTTCGGTCCCGAGGACCACTTCTTCAACCGCTTTGCGGGGCTCGCGGCCTTTTCGCCTGTTCTCCCGCTGATCGGGGGGCAGACACGATTTCAACCGGTCTATGTGGGAGACATCGCGCGAGCGGTGACGGCAGCGATGTCGGGACATGCCACCGAAGGCGCGGTATACGAGCTTGGGGGCCCGACCGTCTACAGCTTCCGCGACATTCTTCAAAAAGTCTGCGAGTGGACGCAGCACAAGCGCCTTCTTCTGCCGATCCCGTTCTGGGCGGCGAAGATCCCAGCGATTTTCCTGCAAGTCCTTCCGGGAGCGCCGATTACCGTCGATCAGATCAGGATGCTTCAAAACGACAATATTGTCAGTACAGAAGCCATTCGGGATCGGCGGACGTTGGAGGGCCTTGGCGTCGTTGAGCCTCGCAGTGCCGAGGTGATCGTGCCACCTTACTTGCAGCGCTATCGGCCCAGGGGAGAGTTTTCCGCGGGCCGCGCCAGCGTTTTTTAGCGC
>JBAVVQ010000412.1:0-3637 GCA_049697375.1 Rhodomicrobium sp. | reverse complement strand
GGGGCTCGCGCCGCATGTGGGCTGCATTACGGCAAGCCGTTCCTCTATCGCTATCTCACTGCACCAGCGGTTATTCCGCTTCAGGGCAAGTTTGCGCGAAGCCGCCGCTGCGCCCGCAGATTTTGGCAGGTCGAACTGGCTAAACCCATGAGGCATCTTTATCATGGTCTCACGCCGCAGGCCGATTGCGCGCAACTGGCGCCGGCATGAGGATCTACCCAGATCGTGTGCTATGAGAGGCAGCGCACTGCCCGCTTCTTGGGCAATACTCCAGCAAAGCGCTACTTACGCCCCTGCGAAGAACTACTCGTCTTCCGGCGCCTCGGGCCCTTCCAGGAAAGCCCCGCCGAGATTATCCAGGGCGCAGAGACGCGCCCGGCATCTTTCACAAAACCGAACATGACGCCTCAAGACGGCCGAAAGCGGCGGGTCCAGCGTGCCCGCGGCATGACTCGTCAGCTTTTCGCCGTGGAGATGGTGGCAAACAGCCGTCATTTCTTCTCCACTGCATCCCGGATCTCTTCATAGGTGAGCCTCAAGCGCGGGCAAACTCTGATAGGCCTGCCGTCTCAGCCGGTCGATGCGCAGATCGTCCGCCCCTTGCCTCATCATCATGGCCTTGATGAGCGAGCCGTAAAACCGGAAGAGCTCTTGGAAATCCTGTGGGCAGCGATCCGGCGCTATCTTCTGGAGAAGCTCATCCATAAAGAAATTAATGGCAATACCGCTTGGCGTCGACAAATAACTTATAAGCTCTGGCGAAGCTTGCTCCGCTTATCGCAAACATCCTCTCGTGTCTTGGCATGAACTTTGCTTTATTTTGCTCACGCTGCGCTGCTGCTTTCCCGAAAGCTGCGTGACGTGACCCAAGTTGGAACACGCGCTCTTCCGCCGGCCTGCTTCAGGGGATCTCCCTTGCCCTGACTCGCCGGCGCTTTTTTTCCAAAACGTTAACATATTACAAATTTCCCAGGACAAGTCATCGTCTTTCCCCTTTTCCATCTCCATTCTTAGGCGTATGTTCAGATGACGTGCGTGCGGAGTGGAGCCTTCGAGCTACTGCCGCGTCTTTGCACACAGAGAAGGTCCTTGAGGGCGCCGCCAGTAATGAACGAAACTCTCGCTTTGGCTGAGCTGAGAAACCTACGGCGATATGCGTATTGTGTTCTTGGCAACCGGCGGCTGAGCGACATCGCGGTTGAGAGCGCGCTCAACAGCCTCGTCTCGGACGTTACCTCTGTGAACGGGCGTGCGATTTCCCGTCTCGATCTTTACAGGAAAGTCAATGAGGCTGCATTCGCCACGCCCAGCAATGTGAGCGCTGCTGCTGCGAGCGGATTGTATGCTCAATTCCAGCGTCTTTCGAGAGAGCAGCGCCAGATCGCGGCCCTTCGCGCCGTCGTGGGGCTTCCTTATACCGACATCGCCTCCATCATGAGTATGCCAGAGAAGACGGTGCGCCGCTCCTATTGTGAAGCGCTGTTGACGTTGCGGGATAAACCGGCTGCCGTTCTTATCA
This sequence comes from Rhodomicrobium sp., assembly GCA_049697375.1. Lineage (GTDB taxonomy): Bacteria > Pseudomonadota > Alphaproteobacteria > Rhizobiales > Rhodomicrobiaceae > Rhodomicrobium. The sequence goes on along the minus strand of JBAVVQ010000412.1, from coordinate 2,118 downwards.
TCGAAGACGAGGTCTTTATCGCTCTCGACCTTCAACAGATCGTTCAGAACCTTGGTTTCTCGGTTGCCGGCATCGCCAAGAACCGCGCAGAGGCCCTGCGAATCGCAGGTGTCGCCAAGCCGAAGCTGATTCTGGCCGACTACAGGCTGAGGGGCGACACAGGCGTGGAAGTCGTAAAAGCCATCCGGGAGCAGATGAACACCAACGTGATCTATGTCACGTCTCATCCTGATGAGGTTGTGGCGACTGGCGACTGCCAGAGCGACCTCGTCATCGCCAAGCCCTTCAATCCGCGGGCGCTTGCAGCGGCTGTTCAAACGCATTTGGCGGCATAAAGACTTCGCCGTCACGAGGCCACTTCAAAAACCCCGCCAAACCGGCGGGGTTTTTTGCTTCTCTGACAGCACAGAAGATGAACGGCAGATTGAACGCACGGTGCTTCTATCTCCGAAGAACGCGGGCCGCCACCGCATCAAGCTTCGCGAGAAGGGCGGGATCGCGCGCTTCACGGGCCGTGACAATGGCGTGGTCAAGCGAACGGTCCGAGCCAATGGGGCAAGGCTCATGCTCCTTCGGAAAACTCCTGGCCAAGGTCGCAACCAGCCGGGCCGCCTTCTCCGAGTTATCTTTCACAACCCTTAGAATGGCCGAGATGTCAACGTCGGCGTGGTCTTCATGCCAGCAGTCGAAGTCAGTGACCATGGCGATGGTCGCGTAGCAAAGCTCGGCTTCGCGCGCGAGCTTCGCCTCGGGCATGTTCGTCATGCCGATCACGCTGCATCCCCAGGACTTATAGAGGTGGGACTCGGCGCGGGTCGAAAATTGCGGACCCTCCATCACGAGATAGGCGCCGCCGCGCGAGTAAGCGACGCCCTCGGCTTTGGCGGCGACCTCGATCTTGTCGACAAGGCCGGGGCTAACCGGGTCGGCCATCGGGACGTGGGCGACGCAACCGGCGCCGAAGAACGACTTCTCTCGCGCGAAAGTGCGGTCGATGAACTGGTCGACAAGCACGAATGTGCCGGGTGGCAACTCCTCGCGGAACGAGCCGCAAGCCGAAACCGAAACGAGGTCGGTGACGCCAACGCGCTTTAGCGCATCAATGTTGGCACGGTAGTTGATCGAAGTCGGCGATTGTCTGTGCCCAGGCCCGTGGCGCGGAATGAAGGCGATCGGAAGCCCGGCGATCTCCCCCCTATGCACGGGCGAGGAAGGCTCGCCCCAAGGTGAATTTACCGCCACTTCCCGCTTATTTTCGAGTCCAGGCAGATCGTAGAGCCCCGATCCGCCGATAATTCCCAGAACCGCTTTCACTATCATCGTCTCCAGCCGCGCTTTGTCTTCGTTGGCGGCATCTCTCAAAGCCCCGCTCGAAATGTCAAGGCATCAGCTCGATGTAGTAGAGAGAGAAAACCCACTTGGCATCCTCCTCATCGGTCCTTTTTTTGCCTGGACCCAATGGACGCACGGTGTAAAGAGGGCCGAAATCGCCGATACCGAATGCGTTGCCGCCTGCCTCGACAGCCAAAACCCAGCCATCCTGGGCGACCGTGGCGAGAGGAATCTCCGCGGCGTACCCGTCGAGCGCGGAAAGCCGGACCGTTTTCGCGTCGCTCGCCGGTCTCGCAGCGGCGAGAACGTCATGGAGGCGCGGCCCCTTGAACAGAACCGCGCCGCCTTCTCCCACGACCGGCGCCGCTTGCTGGGGCAAGGCCTGCAGGTCGGCGAATGTGTAGGCGCGCGCCTGTTTGAAATCGAGATTGTTATGCTGGAAGAAGCGGTCTCGCTTCTCGTCAAAGGGCGGCCGGTTCGGGGAGCCGACAAGGCCGCCAACCGTCAGAACCACGAGTCCGCAGCCCGAGTCGGAGGCGCCGCGGGAAGGCGCTGCAAAAGGGGCTGCGGCGGCTCCGGCAAGGAGCCCGAGCAGACTTCCCCGCCGGGACACAAAACCTGAAAACATGATCGATCTCCATGGCCCGCTCGAACACCGATTTCCAGACGATCCGCTCCGAAGGCGGTCTTTTGCCGTCCGACCTGCTGCGGCGTGTTATCGTCCCAAAGGAGCAACTCGACGGCACCCGGCCCGAAGATTATGGCCTGCCGCAGGGAGAGCGCCTG
>JBAVVQ010000411.1:0-11700 GCA_049697375.1 Rhodomicrobium sp. | reverse complement strand
TCTCGCTCGCGCCGAATAAGCGACTTTTTAACCAAACTCATGACCGGAAATAATTCCGGCGCGATGCTATTAACCACTTTTGTATTAAAGCCCGCCACGGCGAACGAACCGTTTACGCTATCGCGTGCTTTCAACGGGACGCCGCGAGCCGCGCGGCGAAGAAGCAGTCCATGCCACCTGTGTGGAAGGGAAGCGTTCGCAGCATACCATGGGATGTGATCGCATCGGGCGGAAGGCAAATCTCATCCGCCTGGATGGGAACCAAGGCGACATCGCTTCGCTCGGCGAGCAGTGCTCGGATCTGCTCCTCCCCTTCCTCGGGCTCGAGCGAGCAGGTCGCGTAAACGAGATGACCGCCGGGCGCAAGAAGACCGAGCGCGTGGTTGAGAAGCTTTGCCTGGACGGCGGCAAGGGCTGCGATATCCGCGTCTGACTTCAGATAGGCGATATCGGGATTACGGCGGATCGTGCCCGTGGCTGAGCACGGGGCGTCAAGAAGAACCGCGTCGAACCGCTCGGGCGGTGCCCATTCGCTTACATTCGCCTGCACCGTCTCGGCCTTGAGGTTCAGCCTTGCGAGATTCTCCCGAAGGCGGCGAAGGCGTGGGGCCGAAATATCGACGGCGGTAACGTGGGCTCCGTGCGCTGCAAGCTGCGCTGTCTTTCCGCCTGGCGCGGCGCAAAGATCCGCGACGCGCAAGTCCCTTACGTCGCCAAGCAAACGCGCGGGCAATGCGGCGGCGGCATCCTGCACCCACCACGCGCCCTCGTCGTATCCTTCAAGGTCCTCGATGCGCCCCTTGGCGTAAAGCCGTACTGTTCCCCAGGGCAGGAACGACCCCGAAAGGCGCGTCCCCCAGGCGGCGGCATCGGCCTTCACGGACAAATCCAGCGGCGGCTCTTCGAGATGCGCGGCAGCGATCCTGGTCGCGGTTTCCTCGCCGTACCGTCGAACCCACCGCCGCCACAGCCATTCCGGCGTGTTGAGCCGGCTTGCATCCTGTTCCGCGAGAATTTCAGCCTTGTTCGCGTTCACCCGCCGCAGCACTGCATTGATGAGGCCCGAAAGATGCCGCGCAGCTCGGGCGCCTTTCGCCTGTTCAACAGCAAGGTCGATAGCGGCATGAGGAGCGACCTCCATGAAGGCGAGCTGCGCTGCGCCTGCGATGAGGATGAAACGCGCCTCGAAGGCATCCGCAGGCAGCGGTCTTTCGAGAAAGCGGCCGAGCATGTCTTCGATCTGGCCCAGCCTGCGCAAGCCAGTCGCCGCGATGGCGCGTGCGAACGCCCTGTCCCGAAAGGCAAGGCCGGAATAGGCGGCTTTCGCGCTCGATGCCGCGAAGGCTTCGTCGAAAGGCTGCCTGTTTCGCAACACCGCCTTCAGAAGATGAGAGGCGAGTTGGCGCGCTTGCTGCCCCGAAGTTTGCGATTGCATATCGGAATTGCACCGTCACCCCGGAAGCGCCAATGGCGTTAAACGGGATCGTAAAAGAACCAAGCTTACATTCGGAAAGATCCGGGATAGCCGCAAGCGGCTTCCGGACGACAATCAAAGAAAACAACATCAACGCCGACGGCCTTTCCTTTTCGTGTCCGCGCAGCATCGTTTCATGCGGCAGCGCACACGGGATGACGATCAGCGTCCACGCCCGCCGCCTTGGCCCCAAGGCCCGGGCGCGGCTTGATCTGGCCTGGCATTCATCCGCGCCGCGCTCGGCTCCTGCGTCTGGCCCATCTGGCGCGCCTGTTCGACCAGCGCTGCAATCCGGTTTTCCGTGCTCGGGTGCGTCGAGAAAAGGTTGTCCATGCCGCCGCCGTGGAGCGGGTTGATAATGTACATCGGTGCGCTGGCGGGATGCGCCTCGGCTTGCTCATTTGGGATTTGCCGCGCCGCGTTGTCTATTTTCCGCAACGCCGAAGCGAGCCACAGCGGGCGCTGGCAGATCTCGGCGCCATCATGGTCGGCGCTGTATTCGCGCGCACGGCTGAGGGTCATCTGAATAATCATCGCCGCGAGCGGCGCTACGAGAACAGCAAGCACGGCGCCGACCATCCCGAGTCCGCCGCCTTGTCCGTTGTCGCGGCGGCCGCCGAAAAGCATGCCGAAATTCGCGAGTGTGGAGATCGCGCCTGCAATCGTCGCCGCCACCGTCATCGTAAGCGTGTCGTGGTTCTTGACATGAGCCAGCTCATGGGCCAGCACGCCTGCAACCTCTTCCTTGCTCAGCGTGCGCAAAAGGCCCGCGGAGGCAGCGACTGCCGCATTGTTTGGATTGCGACCCGTGGCGAACGCATTCGGCTGCTCGGAGTGGATGATATAAACACGCGGCATCGGCAGATTCGCATTCGCCGCAAGCTGTCGCACAATTGAATAAAGCTCGGGCGCGCTCCTCTCGTCCACTTCCTGCGCGTCCTGCTGAGCCAGCACCATCTTGTCCGAGTTCCAATAGGCGAACAGGTTTGTGGCGGCAGCGATTACGAATGCAATCGTCATGCCTGTGGGGCCGCCGATTGCATAGCCGATCGCCATGAAAAGCGCTGTGAGCGCGGCGAGCAAGAGCATGTTGCGGAAGAAATTCATGGCGCGTCCTGCCTTTGATCCTTTTCATCGGGACTCGTACGCCCTGCGGGAAAAGCGGCGCAAGCCCCTTGGCCCTGCGGGGCAATCCTATCACGCAAAGAAAATCCCGCATAAGGCCCATTGGACCGCATGCGGGATCTCCGTCACGGAAGAGCGGCATTTCCCCTTCGTGATTTAAGCCTTAGCCCACGCTTGCGGGGAGCGCGATAAACCGCTGATCCCCATTCCGCTTCACGAGCGCCAGCGCGTTCTTATGGCCTGCCTTCCCAGCATCGGAGAGGGCCCGGCGCAAGTCTTGGACACCGTTGACCGTCGCATCACCGACCTTGAGGATGATGTCCCCCTCCGTAAGGCCGGCCTCGGCCGCCTTGCCGCCGGGCTCCACACCGACAACGGCCAGTCCCTTGTTTTCGTCCCCGCTCATCTCGCTTGCCGGCGCAACCCGGATGCCGAGATCCGTCATCCCTGTTTTTGACGATTCGGGACTAAGGCTTGCACGCTGCACGGGGTTCTCAGGGAGCTCACCGATCTTCACGGTAATGGTCTTGCTTTCGCCGTTCCTGTTCAGAGTGAGATTTGTTTCAGAGCCGGGCGCGAGTTCCGCAACCTTCTTCGCGAGATCGCGGGCATCCTTCACCTCCTTGCCGTTTAGCTCGGTGATGAGATCGCCTGCCTTGATACCGGCTTTCTCGGCGGGGCTGCCGTCCTGTGGGGCAGCCACAAGCGCTCCGGTCACTTTCTTCAAGCCGAGGCTATCGGCCAACTCGGGCGTCAAGCCTTGAATCTGCACGCCAAGCCAGCCGCGCGTGACGTGGCCATGCTCTTTCAGCGCGGCGACAACCCGCTCAGCGGTGGTTGACGGGATATCGAACGCAATGCCTACTGAGCCACCGGAAGGCGAGTAGATCGCCGTGTTGACGCCGATCACGTCGCCGTCCTGATTGAAGGTCGGGCCGCCCGAGTTTCCTTTATTGATCGGCGCATCGATCTGGATGAAATCGTCATACGGCCCTTCGCCAATATCGCGCCCGTGGGCCGAGACGATACCGGCCGTCACCGTACCGCCGAGGCCAAAGGGATTTCCCAGGGCCACCACCCAGTCGCCAACCTGAGCCTTGGACTGTGAGAATTTTACATAGGGGAAATCGGTCCGCCCATCGACTTTCAGCAGGGCAAGATCGGTCCGCGGATCGGCGCCGACCACCTTCGCGGTGTAAATCTTGCCGTCGTCCATGACGACCTCAAGGCTGACTGCATTGCTCGCGACGTGATTATTCGTGACGAGATAGCCGTCAGGCGAGATGAAGAAACCCGATCCCTGGGCCATGACGGTATGATGGCCGCCATGCGGCGTCTTGAAATGCTTGAACGGGGAGTTCGGCCCATTGAAGAAGCGCTCGAAAGGCGTTCCCTCCATGGGGTTTTCGTTTCCGCCAAACTGCTGGTCGTCTCCATTCAACGCGACCTTCGCCCCGACATCGGCCTTGACGCGGATGGACACCACCGACGACTTCACCTGATTGACAAGCGGAGCAAAGCTTGGAAGCTTTTGCTGCGTCACGCTTTGGCTCTCGGCAAAGGCGCGGTCAGGTCGGAGTTCGTAGGAAGCGGTCCCAAGCGCCGCCGTCAGCGCGAGCGCCAATGCCGAAACGTAAATCGTGCCGCGTTTACGAAGCTGGGAAAGCATTACAGAATTTTTAGAAATCTTTTGTTCTGGATCCGGCGTGTAAGGGGTTGGACTATCCGTCATCGTGACCTCCGCATGACAATGAGCGCGGCAAAAACCTTCGATTTATAAGTCACGCCGCATGTTGACTTGACGGATATCTGGGTAACGGAGTTCGCTTGTGAAGCGGTATCTTCAATTAAATGTCTGAAAGCTTTGGGGTAGATAAGGTAAACTGGACAGCTGAAATGACGGACCAACACCCAAAATAACAATGCCGCCCCACTTAGGGAGCGGCATGGTCTGGTCGGCTCTGTGCAATCTTGACTAGGAGGATGCAACCGCCTCGGTTAGCCAAGCCCTGAGCTGGTGCTTCGGCAGCGCGCCAATCTGTTGCCCGGCCACCTGTCCATTCTTGAACAGAAGAAGCGCCGGAATGCCGCGAATATTATAAGTCTGCGCGATGGAAGGATTGCTCTCTACATCGAGCTTCACGATCTTCACCTGACCCTTAAATTCCTCGGACAATTCTTCGAGGATGGGGCCTACCATGCGGCAAGGCCCGCACCACTCGGCCCAAAAATCAACGAGCACAGGCAGGTCAGCCTTTTTGACTTCGTTTTCGAAGGTTGTATCAGACACGGCTGATGTCGCCATGAAGCCCTCTTAATGTTTGCGCGGCGGCACGCCGCTGATTCCCATTTGCGAAGAGTAGGGAAGCGAAGGCGCCAGCGTCAAGATAGGCACAAGATCTGCGCTCGCTCTGACACGCCTATTTGATGTTAAGCTTCCGCCTAAGCAAACTCCGCCGGATCGTCAACGGATTGGGCGTACTGGTCAGTTCCAATCCTGGTAAGGATTCCACGGCTGCCCACGGGGCTGATATCGCGGATCCCCTCCCCGCTGGTAGGGAGAGCCCCAGCCCTGATTGGGGCCGTAAGGTTGTTGGTACGGGCGCTGCTGATAAGGGCCGTTCTGCTGATAGGGATCGGAACGCTGATAGGGATCGCTCCGCTGCGCCTGCCGGCGGTCCTGATTTTCGGCCGTCACCACAGGATCGGAGGAAAAGTGGACCGCGCGCCCTCTGAGCGCGCTCGCGACGCGGCTATCAAGCCCGTACACGTCGGAGAAGAAATGGACTTGGCCTTGATCGTCGGCCTCGGCCGTAAAGTAGGCCACATGAACCGGAACAACGCTGTTGAGCTTGATCTCATTCGTGACGCCGGATTGGACCATCTCGCGGATTTGGCTTGGCGAGTAGCCCTTGTCGCGGGCTAGAATGACTTCCGCCAGATGCAAAGGGTTCTCTGTGCGCATACAGCCGTGGCTGAAGGTGCGAGGCGTCTGGTTGAAGAGATTGCGATCGGGCGTATCGTGCATGTAGACATCATGCTTGTTGGGGAAGCGAAACTTTACGACGCCCAGCACATTGCGCTCCCCGGGCCCCTGAATGAATTGGAAGCGCCTTATATCGACGCTCGACCAATCGACGGAATCCGGATCGATTTCGCGCCCGCTGTATGTGACGCGAAGGCCGCCAAGGCGTTGCAGAACCTGGCTGCTTCCTCCCCCGCCGCCATAGCTGTTGAAGAAGTCCCCGCCGCCGCGCCCGCCTTGCTGCAGCTTGGGCGCGATTTCATTGACCTTGATGCCTTCCGGCACGGCCCATTCAGGGTTGAAGGTCACGAATTGCATGCTTGCGCTGAAAGTCGGGGTAGGCGTGGTTGGCCGCCCCACCACGATCCGCTCCATCAGCACCAGCTTGCCGCGATCAAAAACACGGGTGACCTGCTCGGGAACGCTATCCCAGACGTAAAAGCTGCCAAGCTCATCCGGCATCCAGCGCCAGCGTTCCATGTTAGCGAGTATGCGCAGCTTCCTTTCATCCGGAGAACCGGATGCCGATTGCCCGGCTCCGCCCCTCGATTCCCTGCCTTCCTCGGGTCCATTGAGGGAGGCGCGCAAGCTTTGGTCGATAGTGCCCGTGACGCGCAGCCCGTGCTCTTTCTGATACCGGTTCACCGCCTGGAGCAGCGCGGTGTCGTAGATAGTGTCCCGCCTGCCGTCGAGACCCGCCCCTAGCCGCTTCCGGATGACAGCAATCTGCGGATCGTTATCGCCCGGCCTGAAGTTCGGACCTGCGGAAATCCGGGACGCAGAACCGCCGCCGCCCCCGCCCCTGTTCATCGCGAGAAGCGCTTGCCGCAGGCGCTTGAACTGCTCGTGCTTTGGATGAAGGCCGCGCAGATAGGCATCGGCGAACTCCGCCGCGGAGATCGCCCTCAGCACAGATTTGGGATCATAAATATGGGGGCGCCTGTCGATGACCTCGCTGAGAGAAGGCGGGTCAAGCCGGCCGCCGCGCGCATAACGCGCATATTTCAAGACGGCAACGCTTAGCTTCAGTTCGGCGTCCGCCAAGGCTTCAGGCTTTGCTGCTCCTCCAGGATTCGCCGGAACCTGAAAAGCCGATGCGTCCAATCCCCAGTCATCCGCGTTGCGGATCTCCTTGATGACCTTCAAGGCATTGGGGCTGAAGCCATCCTTCGAGACCCATATGGGCTGGCCTTTCCCCGCATTATAATATGCGGCCAATCCCGCCGAATCCTCGCGAGCCTCGGCCTTTCCGCCAACACTGGAAAGACGGGCAAGGATCTGGGTAGCGATCGGGTCCGGCTCGGGGACCGGAGCCTGTACGACATCCGCAGGCTTCTCAGCCGGAGCCCCCGGGGCCGCGGGTGGCGGAACGTCCTGTTCGGCAGGCGTTAACGGATCTGGCGCAGCCTCTTTCGCAGGCGCCGCGTCCAGCTTCAAATCCGCTGGCGGCTGAGGTTTCTTCGCCTCCTCAGCCATTGCAAACGCCGAAAAGCCGGATAAACAGACCGCGAGTATTACGCGAGACGCTATCTTTAAGATCATCGTAAGCCTCTACTGCCCCTTAGAGGTCGCTTGAGTGCGTCACCGCCTCGCAAAGCCTTCCCCCGGCTTAACATAAAACATCAAATAGGTTAGGATGTCTGAATTGTAGTGGCAAATCACCACTTTGCGCTCCCTCGATCGCCCATCTGCCATTCATTTCGTCAGCCGGGGCGGACCATTGGGACGAGTGTAACCCCAAAGCGCGTCATAATGATGGTCAAATGCTTCGCTAAATGAGCCCAATTCTTAATTGATTGGCTGGGCTTATGCAGAAAAAACTCCCCGTCCTTTTCCTGAGTTTGTTGTCCTTATGCGTGTTCGGCTTCTTCGATGCGGCGCGTCCGCAAGATGCAGAGGTAAAAGCGGCCGAAGCCCTTCGCAACGAAGGGCGCTACGCCGAGGCCATAACTGCCGTGAAGAGCGCTATCGCGATCATGCAGGCCCGGAAGCAACTCGAGACACCTTTCGGCGCGGCGCTTTTAAACGATCTGGGCGAGCTCCACTACCAGCTTGGCCGCTATGCCGACGCCATCCCCTATTATGAGCGCGCGATTTCATTGGCCAGGACCGCCGGCGCTCAGCCGCAATCCGCCATCTTTTACCGGAACCTTGGAATTGTCTATCAGCTTACGGGGCGCACGGCCGACGCCGTCGAGGCCTATAAAAACTCCATCGCGATTTTGAGCAGGCTTCCGGGCGAACGGATCCAACTCGCCTCCACGCTCAACAATGTGGCGACGCTGTTCGAGGACCAGAAGCGCTTTGGCGACGCCGAGAAACTGTTCCAGGAGGCTTTGGCCATCTATCGAGCGGCCCTCGGCGAGAATCATCTCTATGTCGCGACCGCATACAGCAATCTCGGATCGCTTTATGAGAAAGGGGGCGATCTGGCTCGCGCCGAGACGATGATGCTGTCGGCAAATCAGGTGATGCTGCAGGTTTTCGATCGCGATCACCCCCGCCGCGTCACCGTGCTCAGAAATCTCGGGTCGTTCTATGCCGGGAGAAAAGATTGGCGGAAGGCCGCGGCTTATTATCGGGAAGCCCTGGGCATCCTGCAAAAGGAAAGCGAGCGGACCATTCGCTCGCGTCAGGGAGAGCTTGCAGGGACAGAGCTTGACCCCGGCCTCCAGAGAGCCGCGGCGGGAGACTTCATCAACGCGTCGATGCATCTCCTCATGCAGGACCAGAGTCAGGGCGTTGCGATAACGCGCGAGATCTTCAAGGTTGCTCAGTGGCGGCCTTCGCAGGCGGCGGCTTCCCTGCTCCAGATGTCCGCGCGCGCCGCCGCCAACGATGACGAGTTGTCGGCGCTGTTGCGAAGACGGCAGGACCTTGCAGGCGAATGGCAGGCGATCCAGCAGCGCCTCACGCAAGCCGCCCTCACGAATCAAGGGTCCGCACAGATGGCGCAAAGCGGCGTTGACCGTATCGATCGTATCAGCGCTGAAATTTCGGGGCTCGACGCGGCCATCGCGAGCCGCTTCCCCGAATATGCGGATTTCACCAGTCCCGCACCGCTCGACGTCACCGACGTCCAGGCGCTGCTCCGGGAGGATGAAGCGCTGGTCCTGTTCATCGAGACCGGCTCCCCAACCTGGGTCTGGGTCGTCTCGAAGACCGATAAAAGCCTCGCGCTCGTCAATCTGAGTTCGGACGCCCTCGCGGCTGAGGTCGCCAATCTTCGCTGCGGGCTTGACCAGTCCAACTGGACAGACCCGGCGGATTGGCCGGAAATGACCCCGGCCGAAGTCCAGCGCAAGAAAGCTCAAAAAGCAATCTTCGAAAGATGCCAGAGTCTGGGGTGGAAACCGGGTTCCGACGGCGCTCTGCCCTTCGATCCCGGCCGGGCGCACCGCCTTTACAAGCTGTTCCTCGGGCCTGCCGAAAAGGCAATCTCGGGAAAGCACCTTCTCATCGTACCCTCTCAGAGCCTGATGCAGTTCCCTTTCGCAACGCTCGTCACCGAACAGCCGGCCCCCGATACAAAGCTTCGTGACGTGAAATGGCTTGGAACGAAAGCGCCGATTTCGATTTTGCCCTCAGTTTCGAGCCTGCGGGCGCTCAGGCGCGCATCGAGGCCGTCTCAAGCGAGCAAGCCATTCCTGGGATTTGGCAATCCGCTGCTTGACGGAGACCCTGCGGCCGCGAGACTGGCCCGTTCGAAGCAGGCATGCACGAGCAAGCCATTGCGGATCGCGGTCGCGACGCCGCGATCATTTCGCTCCATGAAGCTTCGCCCTTCCGAAGCTTTTCGCCGCGGCCTTGCCGATGTAGGCGTGCTGAAGGCGCAAATCGCGTTGCCGGAAACCGCCGATGAACTCTGCGAAGTCGCCAAATCCTTGAAGGCGTCGCCGGAGGACATCTTTCTCGGAGAACGGGCGACGGAAACGGCCTTCAAGAGCCTTAACAAAGCTGGCCGCCTTGCGAATTATCGCGTCATCCATTTCGCGACGCACGGCTTGGTCTCGGGCGACCTGCATGGCGTATCGGAGCCAGCGTTGCTGCTCACACCACCCGACACGGCCACGCCCGAGGACGATGGCCTTCTGACCGCGTCTGAAGTATCCCAGACGAAGCTCGATGCAAATTGGGTGGTGCTTTCCGCATGCAACACCGGCGCGGGAGGTTCGCAGGGCGCGGAAGCATTATCGGGTCTCGCGAAAGCCTTCTTTTACGCCGGCTCTCGCGCCCTCCTTGTGACGCATTGGGAAATCGAGAGCGATGCCGCAGTCAAACTGACCACGGAGGCATTCAACGCAATGGAGGACAACCCCCGGCTCAGTCAGGCCGAAGCGATGCGGACGGCGATGGCCGCGCTCGTGAGCGACCAAAGTATCAGCCTTGCTTCCCATCCGGCGACCTGGGCTGCGTTCGCGCTGGTTGGCGATGGGGGACGGAGGTAGGGCCCCTTCGATTGTCCCCGGACCGGCACGGCATGGCTCTCGGCCGCCGCTCTCACGCCATGCCGAACAACCGAAGCCGAAGCCCGTCCAACATCTGACGAAGAGTGCGTTTGCTGGCGAGTTCTCTGGCGCGCTCCGCCACCATCATCGAGGTCACCGAGGAGGCGTAATGGCAATAGCACAAGAGGTGATGGGCTTCGCGCTCGTTGAGTTCAAAGAAATCCATGATATCGCCCAAGCGGTCGCCGGACAGTCCTTGGCGCCTAAAGCCTTCGTCCTGAAAGGCCAAGGACAAGGGCGAGCGGTCTTCGCGGAGGTAAGGGCGCTCGTGCCACGGTGCATATTCGATCCGTGTCAGAAGCGGGATCGTGCTGTCATGTTCCTCAAGGATGTCCGCGAGGTGTTCCAGTCGCACCTGCCGGACGGTCTTACGAACTGTCGGCCGCGAGCGTTCCAGCGGTAGAGAGGCCCTTTCGATTTCAACATACGTCATACTGCTCTTCTCCATCCCTGCCCGTCACGCCGATGCTGCGAAGGTCAACATCGGCGCGGTTAAACGGTTCCGGGATGCGGTCCGCCATACACGGACAATTGCGAAAGCGTTCGCCTTCCTGAAATGGCGCTAAGCGGCCGTTGCAACCACCTCGATCTCGACATGCGCGCCGCCCGGCAACGCCGCAATTCCAACGGTCGTCCGCGCAGGGTATGGAGCCTCGAAGAAAGTCTCATAAACCTTGTTCATGGCGGCGAAATCGTTCATGTCCGTGAGATAGACATTCGCCTTGACGACATTCGCAAGGCTCAGGCCAGCGGCGCCCAGCACGGCGGAGATGCCCTTGAAAATCTGATCGGTCTCAGGAGCCGCGCCGCCCTCCACAAGCTTGTTTGTCGCCGAGTCGATGCCGAGCTGGCCCGCGAGAAAAAGCGTGTTCCCCGCCCAGACCGCCCGTGAATAAGGTCCAAGCGCTTTCCCGAGTCCAGGCGCATCGACAATCGCGCGGCGTGTCATGTCATCCTCCAAATATGAGAGCCGAAGGCGGCAGCGATACACGACGCGGCGCTGGCGGGAAAGCGCTATTCCGCCCAGTCGAGCGATGCCCCTTCCGCGCTGAAGGAAACCCCCGCTTCAAGTCTGGAGAATGACTTCATCTCCTGTGAGGCCGGAGAGAGACATTGGGCCGATTTTCGAGGAGCGCCTGCTGAAGGATGAGCCGCTATTCCTCATGTTTCCCGCAACGGTATACATGTATTATCTAAACAACTTAAAGTAGTGTATTGTCATTTAGCAACAATGATGCATGCATGCCGAGAAAAGCGCAGTTTTTGAGTGCCCAGATGTACTAGAATCGACTTAGCTTAAACACACGATGTCAATCTAATTAAGTACGCGTTGCGTTGCTTTCCGGGCACTCAATGTGGAACTCACTCAATGAAAAAGACTCTCGTGGGGGCAACGATTGCGGTCCTCGCCGGCGCGGCTGGCGCAGGTCACGCCGCGGACCTCTATGCTACACCCAGCTTGAAAGATGCCGCCCCGTTTGTGCCGGCTCCGGTTTGGACCGGTTTTTACTTGGGCGCCAATGTTGGCTCAGCCTGGAGCAGCATCGAGCTAGGCAGGAACGTTTTTA
>JBAVVQ010000410.1:0-5721 GCA_049697375.1 Rhodomicrobium sp. | reverse complement strand
GGGAGAGCATCATTGTTTCGCGCCTCGTAATTCCCATTCTGCTACCTAAGATAGCAACGCCATTCATAGCCTGCAGAGCTTAACGGCAGGTTTGACCGGCAACCTGAGATTGAAGCAGTCTGGAGATAAATTGAGAGGCGCCCCGGATTTCGGGGAAGCGCAACGGCCCTGGCGCAAAAGGGCCACGGACGCGGCAACAACTATTTGCGAAGCTGGCCCTCCGGGCTCGCGTCCGACTTACTCATGTAGTGCAGTTCTTGAATGAATACGTCTTCGGCGACGACGGCGCCAGCCCGGCTATTGATGCTGTCGCGAATTTTCTGCGATAGCCTCGCCAGATCCGTTTTCTCGATATGCTTAAAATCGACCTGCTCCTCCGCATAAAGAGTCTTAAATACCTCGTCGCCTAAGAGAACATCGGGCGGCTGTGGGAGGTTCTTGAGGAGATCTGGTTTTGCCGAGATGGAAAGTTGCGTCAAAACATAACCTTGAAGGGCGCCGTCGGCCACGACTGGCACGGTGATGGATTTTAGCTTCACCGCCGTAAGCGCCTTTCCGGCTTCCTCCGCGCCGGGAGGGCGCGGGGCGCTTTGCATTGTATGTCCGAAATAGGCTGCAGCAAGCGTAACGGACACAATCCAAACCGAGATGAGCAGGGAGCGGATCAACTGGCCACCTTTCGCAGATTGCTAACCCTCGAATAGGTGCCATCGGATTCGGCATCCCGGATGGCCGAGGTTATGACCGTCGTAACCTCCCTTGCCGCCTCAAGGTGAAGAAGAAGAAGCCAGCGATTCACCTCGAGCTTCTGCCGCAGTGTCGTCAGCAATTGGAGAAGCTCAGCTGGAACATCCTCGCGACTCAGGACTGTGGCCGATCTTTGTAACTCCAAAAGGCTCTGAGTCTTTATGCGGCTGTATTCGCTGAGATTCCTAGAATCGAATGCGGCCAAGGCTTCATTTTCCTGGTCCAATGCCTTTTCGAGCCGGAATAGGGCAGCTTTCGTGCGTTCCGATATTGCGGGCGAACGGATCACGGCCCCCTCCTCATGCATCACGAGCCTTTAGACCGTGCGCCGGGCTTTTGACTTTGCTTTCGCGCTTCGAGACTGCGCGCTATTCCTGCAACCCCCGCATGCCCCGCGACGCCGGCGAGCGAATCGGCAAGCATGGATTTCCAAACTTCTCCTGAGAATCCAGAGCCGAAAACGGTCGTCGTCTTCGCCGGCAGCATCGCCTCAAATAGCGTTTTCAGAACGGCCACTTCGAACTGCTCATAGGGGTTGCCGCGCTTAGCCGGATGGACCGTTGCAAGCAGCGCGGTTGGGAATGCTCCGGAAACATTCAAAGAGGAATGCTCCAAGGCAAGGACATCATGAAACTCTGGCTCAGCCGCGATGTCTTGGGTTTCCTGTGCGAGGCGGGCCAGTCTTTCTTCGGCCGCTTTTGCCCGCTGGGGGTCGGCAGCAGCCAATGCATCGCTGAGGAGATCAGCGCCAGGATTTATCGCCATTGGACGTTTCAACCCCTCATTGATGAGGCCTGCGGCGGGATCGCAAATGTAGATAAATCAGACAAACACCACGAAGCAGCTTTCCTTATGATATTATTCTTGCTTCAACCTTGAGCTCAGATAGGCGTCGATCGTTGTCTGGAGTGAAATCTTCATTTCGTTTCGAGAGAAGTTTCGGGCTTCGGAGTCCAGCTTCTTCTTAACGAGTTGTTCTCTCCTCGCATGGTCAAGGGTTTTCTCGACTTGCGCCTCGATGAGCGCCTCCCCGTTTTTAATCTTGACTGCCGAGGAAGCAGCTCTGCGAACCAAAAAACTGGAAGGGATCATCGGTGGTTCTTCCTGGTTCAACAGTGCGATGGCCTTCTGTTCGGCTTCCTGCGCCTGAGCCAGTGAGTCTTTCAGGGTCTGAAGTTCAAGACGCTCGGTCAGAAGCAGTCGGCTTTGCACACGCAGAAGCCTCTTTGCCCGTCGAATCCGGTTTTTCATCGCGATTGTCCCGAGGCCAGCCAATCAGAGAACTGGGACATGAAAATTGAAAAGATTTCATCAGACATAAAATATAGGAGCATCAAGCCGCCACCGACGATGAACGGCGCCGAAATGAAGTATACGGGAATTTGGGGAGCCAACTTGTTGAGGATCCCGAACACGAAGTTGATCGTTATGGCAAAGACCAGGAAGGGTGAGCACACCTGCAACGACAGCAAACTTGCGTTCGCAAGAGCCTCAAGGATGTTTGCCATCTCGGTTCTTTGATCGAGATTCGCTCCGAAGGTGAGCACGTCGTAGGACTGAACCAAGGCCCGCAAGACTTCCAGATGCTGATCGGTTATGACGAAGAGAGCCGATGCCGCAAGCGTCACAAGCGATGCAAGCGCCGGCATCATCTCCCCATCCTCCGCAGAGCTTTCCATGGGGCTAATGCCGATGGCATTGGCAGCCCCTTCGGCTAGAAATTGCAGCATGGCAAAAAAGAAGCGGGCCATGATGCCGATGAATAATCCCTTCCCGGTCTCGACGGCGACAAGGCTTGCCAAAGTGGCAAGCGGAGGCACGCCTTTGCGAAGTCCTTCAAACTCGCCAAGAGAAGCAGATACGGCCGCGCTGGCGCCAAGACAGAGCATCAGGCGCACCTGAACCGGGACTCTTGCACTGCCGAAAACCGGTATGAGCATGAGGCAGCTGCCAATCCGGCAAAAAACCAGAAACACGGACAAGACGAATCCCGGCAACGTCTCGAGTGCTTCTGCAATCATGAAACGGAGCCAACTTGGCTGATTGGCGTCCCTCGAGCAATTTCCAGGTGAGATAGCACCGGCAGATTCGGGAACATCCGTTCTGTCACCATCCGGACGTAGGGCCGGATATCAGGCGCAGCGACAAGGACAAAAACTGTCCCATGATCCATAAGATCCCGCACAGTTTTCGATAGTTCGGCGCTGAATTGCTCGATTAAGACCGGATCAATGTCGAACTCGACCACCTCCCCCTTCGCGTCCCGCCGGAGCGCCTGATGAAGGGTCACTTCCCAGCGCTGGCCGAGCCGCAAAATTTTCAACATTCCGTCCTGGGAGAAGTCGCCGCAGATTTGCTGCGCCATTCTTGCGCGCACATGCTCCGCAATCTGCTCCGTTCTGCCGACATGCGGAGCAATTTCCGCGACCGCCTCCAGGATCAAATTGAGATTGCGGATCGAGATCCGCTCGGTAAGCAGCCTGCGAAGCACAGCATGCAGGCCAGAATTCGAAATGCTGGAAGGGACGAACTCATCGAGCAGCCGCTTGTACTCGGGATCAAGCCCATCGATCAGCTTGCGGTAATCCTTGTAAGAGAAAAGCTGAGCGAGATTGTTGCGGATCGTTTCTCCAAGATGCGTGAGAAGCACCGACATGTTGTCAACCGGCGTAAATCCCTCGCTTTTGAGCATGGCGGAGAACACTTCCGGCGCCCATAGCGCCTTCATGCCAAAAGCAGGCTCCCTTGTCTCCTCGCCCGGAACGTTAGGCGCGGGCCCATCGCCTGTAACGACAAGAATCTCCCCGATCCGCAATTCACTGCTTGCCACCACGGCCCCGTGAATTTTGATCTGGTAGAATTTAGGCTGCATGAAAATATCGTCGTAAAGCTTGATCTCGGGGACGATGAAGCCGTACTGCTTTGCGAACTTTCGGCGCATGTTCGCGACGCGCTGCCCGAGCTCCGCGTGACTGGGCAGAAGCACGCTTGCGATTTGTTTGCCGAGGCAAAGCTCTATTCCGGCGAGTTTCAGGGATTCCTTTACCGACTGCCGGGCTTCCTCATCGGCCTCGGCGCGAACGCGCGCGGCCTTCGCTTCCTCTTTGGCCAGGACCTCGGCCTTCCGGCGCGGCACCGCGTAGGAGGAGAAGATCAGCATTCCGGCCAGCGCCGCAAAGGGAAAGAACGGTAACCCTGGCGCTAGCGCTAGAACCGAAGAAACAAGCCCTGCTACGAAAACCGCGCGGATAGTTTCCAAGCTGGCCCAGAACGGCCTTCTCGGCGGAGCCGCGCGTTCCGCCTTTTGAAACCAGCAAACCGGCAGCAAGCGAGACAATAAGCGCGGGAATCTGCGTCACCAGGCCATCGCCAACCGACAATCTCATGAAAACGTCGGCCGCCGAAGCAAGCGACATATCGTGCCTGAGTACGCCGATAATGATTCCACCGAAGATATTGATCGCCGTTATGATCATGCCGGCGATGGCGTCGCCGCGAACGAATTTTGACGCGCCGTCCATAGCGCCAAAGAATGCGCTTTCCTCTTCCAACTCGCGGCGGCGGCGCGTCGCTTCTTTCTCGTCGATCGCGCCTGCAGCGAGATCCGCATCGATGGCCATCTGTTTGCCGGGGATTGCGTCGAGCGTAAATCTGGCTCCGACTTCGGCTATTCGCGTTGCGCCCTTCGTAATAACAAGAAAATTGACTGTAATAAGGATGAGGAAGACGACCACGCCGATGACGAAGTCTCCGCTCATGACGAATTTGGCAAAACCCTCAATCACGTGACCTGCCGCGGCATAGCCCTCCGCGCCGTTCGACAGAATGAGCCGCACCGTCGCGATATTCAACGAGAGGCGCAGTAACGTCGCGATGAGAAGCACCGTCGGAAACGCCGAAAATTCGAGCGGCTTATGAATCCATAGGGCAACCAGTAGGATCAGAACTGAAAGCGCGATTGATAGCGCCAGCCCCATGTCGATTACGACGGCGGGCAGCGGAAGGAAAAGAACAGTCAGAATGAGCAGGATGCCGACCGCAAATCCGACGTCGCGATTACCATCTTGCGGAGCGGCGGCTTGGCTTGCTGGTACGAGAGATGTGGACATCACCGTGCCTGTGAAACCATCAGAGAGCGCCAGATCCTCTCACTCACCTCTCAGAAGCCGTGCTCAATATGGGAGTAAACTTGCTCGGAAAACCCGAACAAGACACTTCCAATGAAGGGCGCCGTGAGCATGGCTACAAGGAATATGACAATGATTTTGGGAATGAAGGTGAGCGTGGCCTCCTGTATCTGTGTGAGCGCTTGCAAAAGCGAGATGAAAACCCCTACAAGCATGGCAGCGACGATGGCCGGGCCACTCGCCAACATCACAGTCCATATGGCGGAGCGTACTAGATCGAGAGCGTCGGCTTGGTTCATGATGATCCTGGCTGGATGTTAGGAAATGACGACCCCGGCGCCCAGACTAAGTGTCTGGCCGTTCGCCAGAATTGCCGACACGCCGCTTGAGGTAATTTCCACCGCGGCGACATTGCCAGAAACGCTGCCGTCCGCCGAGGTCACTGTGCGTCCGATAATAGAGGCGCCCTGAGAAAGCTCAGATTGCGTCAGCAGGGCATCGAGCTTGGAGTTCGTGTTGACCTGCTGTTCGACGGACGAAAAAGATGCCAACTGGGACACAAACGCCGTCGGATCGGATGGGTTCGTCGGGTCCTGATTCTTCAACTGGGCAACAAGCAGCTCTAGGAAGTTGTTGTAATCCAGTGTGTTATTTGTACCCGATGTTGCGCTCGACGCTGTCTGGGGCGCCGCAGTCGTGTTGCTGGTTGCTGCTATTTGCATTATGCTGGCTCCGCAAGGTTTGCCCTGTTCAAAATCTCGTCCTCGATAGCAAAGCAGTTGCGTAGGGTCTTCAGAGCATCATAATACCGCTTTGCGTCTACCAACTGCCGCACCTCCGTTAAGGC
>JBAVVQ010000409.1:0-3035 GCA_049697375.1 Rhodomicrobium sp. | reverse complement strand
GGATTAAGCGCGAACGCCGATTTCATGTCTTTTACAGCCTAATGAAAACTAGGCGTATGACACTTCACCAAGACCATGTCATGGCGCTTAACACGGTTCTCGTCGATTTCTATGGTTGCGAGAAGATAGAGAAAGCCTACAAAGAATATATAAAGCTGCTAAACCGACCCTTCCCGGCGATCAATGACCCCAAAATAGATTCGTTTTACGAAGAATTGGATAACGCGCGCTACGATCTTCTCCATGAGATCGGAGCCGAACTTGGATATAATTACGATAAACGTGAATTAGTACAATTCTCTTACACACCTCAGGGCTGGAGCAACGAACAGATTCTTAATAGCAGGCTTAGGGAACTGCTGATCGGGGTCCTTGGCGGCAGCACACCGCTTCCAGTAATCGATTTCGAAAGATTGCGGCAGGCGCGTGGGATTTTCCCACCGGCACCGCCTGCGAATGCCGCCGAGTAGTTTCGCAGGTGCTGGCAAGCCGCCGCAGCAGCGTTCTTGTTAGCCGCCGAGACTGGGATAGCCGGTAGACGAGTTTCTGGGAGGCAATTAGGGGCAAGTCCGCTATGCTTCGAACTGCGTAGCATGCTTCAACAATTTTGAACATCAGCTTTCGGCCTCCAGCGGCGCCGAAGCCGTCATGCGTTGGCGAAGCCGTCGAATGCCTCCAGCCATGCTGGCGTCATAAAGCACTGCTCTCTGTCCCTGACATGGTATCGAGTAGAGCTGGCGCAGAGAGTGCGGCTGCGGCGGCGTTACGTACAAGCACGGATCGGGGCCTTCGCGCGGCTCTGTCAGTATTTATTGCCGTAGCGGCGTTGCTCCTATTTGCGGCGCCGTGGGCGGACGCCCATGCAGAGAGCGGGGCCGTCATCGCGCAGATACGGGTGACGGGCAATCAGCGCATCGAGGCCGAAACCGTCACGCATTACCTGTCCTTGCACGCCGGGCAGCGTTACGATGCCGGCAAGGCGGACGAAAGTGTCAAGGCGCTCTTCGCGACCGGACTTTTCCGCGATGTTCACATCCGGCGCGAAGGGAGCGCTGTCGTCGTCGAGGTCGCAGAAGCTCAGCCTATCCGCCACGTGGTTTTTGAGGGAGCCAAGGACGTCTCCTCGGATACGCTTGCGAAAGAGGTCCAGCTCAAAGCGTCCGGGCTTTACACAGCCGCTCGCGCGCAGGGCGATGTTCAGCGGATACTCGAGGTCTATCGGCGGCAGGGGTATTATGAGGCGCAGGTCGAAGCGAAAATCATCGAGCTCGACCACAATCGCGTGGATCTCGTTTATGAAATACGGGAAGGCGCGGTCACGAAGGTCGCCGGCATAAATTTCATCGGCAACAAGTCTTTCAGTGACGCCGAACTGCGGGGCGCAATAACGACGACGGAATCGGGGCTGTTGGACTTCCTGAAGCCGAATTCGACTTACGATCCTGACCGCCTTAATCTCGACCGAGAGCTGCTTCGGCGCTTCTACCTCAGAAATGGCTTCGCCGACATGCGCATCGTCTCCGCAGGCGTGGACGCCGATCAGGAAAAGAAGGGCTTCTTTCTCACCTTCGTCGTCGACGAAGGGTCGCGCTACACCTTCGGCGCCGTTGACGTCGAACTGACGCTCAAATCGCTGAACTTGGACGCTCTGCACAAGCGCGTGCTTGGCAATCCGGGAGACATCTACAACGCGGACCTCATTGAAAAAAGCATCAAAGCGCTGACGGCGGCAGCCGCCGAGCAAGGCGAGCCCTTCGGGCGGATACGGCCGAGGATAGACCGGGATGCGAATGCCCGGACGATCTCTGTTATCTATGTGGTCGAACAAGGTTCGCGCGAATATATCGAGCGGATCGAGATTACCGGCAATCACACCACGAAGGACGAAGTCATCCGCCGCGAATTCCGGATCGCCGAGGGCGACGCCTATAACAAGGTGACGGTTGAGCAGGCGAAGCAGCGCGTAATGAAAACCGGCTTCTTCAAGACTGTGAAGATCGAAAAGGAGAAAGGGCCTCGGCCGGATCGCACGGTTCTAGCCGTGAATGTGGAGGAACAACAGACAGGCGAACTTTCATTCGCCGCGGGCTATTCGACCTCGGCTGGTATTATCGGCGATGTGACCTATACCGAGCGCAACCTGATGGGAACGGGTCAGTATCTTCAGGTTCAGCTGAGTGGAAGCGTTTCGGGCACGGAAGGTTTGACGGTAAGCTGGACCGAACCTCGCTTTCTGGATCGCAACCTGTCCTTCGGCGTGGACGCCTTCATCAAGAATGCCGACTATACGCAGGCCGCCGGTTACACGATTGCAGGTTACGAGGACTTCAGGGTGGGCAGCGGTCTTCGCTTCGGCGTGCCGATCACGGATGAGTTTTCCGTCGGCTTCAATTACACCTTGATGCTCGACGACGTGTATAACCTCGATCCGAACGCCTCCCTCGCAGTGAAGCAGATCGCGGGAGAGGCCGTTATTTCCTCGGTCGGCTATAATCTGATCTACGACACGCGAAACAATAAGAAAAAGCCCACGCGAGGATTCTACTTCAAAGGAACGCAGGACTTTGCGGGAGCGGGCGGAGACGTCAATTACATCCGTTCCACCGTCGAAATGCGGGCCTACTACCCCGTATCCGATGAGATTACGCTCGCTGGGCGCACCACTGGGGGGACGATCATGGGCTGGGGCGGCCAGAGCGTTCGCGTCGTGGACGCCTTCTATCAGGGCGGCGAAACGATTCCCGGCTTTCAGCCCGCTGGTCTCGGTCCCCGCGATGCGACAATCGGCGATGCCCTGGGAGCCACCACCTTCTATTCGGCGACAACGGAGTTGCGTTACCCACTTCCCTTTGTGCCGCAGGACCTCGGCCTCAGCGGCGCCGTGTATACGGCCGCGGGCAGCGCTTTTGGCACGGATGCGCAAAAATTCGCCGCCGCCTACGCGGCCCAGCACGGCACGACGAACACCCTCGTCATCTCCGATTCGTCGGCTTTGAGGTCGTCCGTCGGCACAAGCCTCATCTGGGATTCGCCGG